>BEHT01000037.1 GCA_002898575.1 bacterium HR17 | reverse complement strand
GGCTTTCAATCCCCTCAAGGTCGGGTCGGAACTCGGCATGTGTCAGAACCCGCCATGCAAGCGCCCAACCTTTCAATCCCCTCAAGGTCGGGTCGGAACAACGCTTTCAGGCGCAATCACATCCATATTGGCGGGCTTTCAATCCCCTCAAGGTCGGGTCGGAACTCGGCATGTGTCAGAACCCGCCATGCAAGCGCCCAACCTTTCAATCCCCTCAAGGTCGGGTCGGAACAACGCTTTCAGGCGCAATCACATCCATATTGGCGGGCTTTCAATCCCCTCAAGGTCGGGTCGGAACTCGGCATGTGTCAGAACCCGCCATGCAAGCGCCCAACCTTTCAATCCCCTCAAGGTCGGGTCGGAACTGACGGCAAGGTCAGACCAAGTTGGAAGTTGCACGGCACTTTCAATCCCCTCAAGGTCGGGTCGGAACTTTTTATCATGACAACGAATACTCTCTCCTAGGAGCCTTTCAATCCCCTCAAGGTCGGGTCGGAACCCACCTGCACGGCAAAAGAAGTCTTGCCGCCACCTGTCCTTTCAATCCCCTCAAGGTCGGGTCGGAACATTGACAATGGCGTTGACACGCTATGAGCGAGGTGCTTTCAATCCCCTCAAGGTCGGGTCGGAACAAGTATGCAGACGCGGAAGCAACAACAACAACCGTCTTTCAATCCCCTCAAGGTCGGGTCGGAACCGTCGGGTCTTCAGTAGAAATCGTTTGTTGATAACCTTTCAATCCCCTCAAGGTCGGGTCGGAACAGTAACTCCGACCTTGAAAGTCGTAGACGATTCTCACCTTTCAATCCCCTCAAGGTCGGGTCGGAACCAGGCGGGACGCCCAACACACTCAAAATTTCCTCTCCTTTCAATCCCCTCAAGGTCGGGTCGGAACCCTCCTCTGAGCCAACCCACATCCGCCGACCGTTTCTTTCAATCCCCTCAAGGTCGGGTCGGAACGATGACTTGGGCGCACATCCATCCGTCACCGCAAAATTTCAATCCCCTCAAGGTCGGGTCGGAACTGCGCTGACGCTGAGCGGCTCTCGCAATGCGCTGACGCATTTCAATCCCCTCAAGGTCGGGTCGGAACAGCCCATAGTGGGCTGGGTGATATACCGTGATGACAAATTTCAATCCCCTCAAGGTCGGGTCGGAACGCCCGTCCAACCCGTCGCCCACCCGTAATGCAATGCGGGCATTTCAATCCCCTCAAGGTCGGGTCGGAACGGAGTATGCACCCACTGGAGGTCGGTTTTGGTATGCATTTCAATCCCCTCAAGGTCGGGTCGGAACCCGCCACTTCACCCGCACCACTTTGTATCAGCCACATTTCAATCCCCTCAAGGTCGGGTCGGAACCAGGGCGGTCAAGCAATCAGCAACTACATGCGCTGGATTTCAATCCCCTCAAGGTCGGGTCGGAACGGACGAACCATGTCGCACGCCCGCTCAATGGCGCCATTTCAATCCCCTCAAGGTCGGGTCGGAACGGATGCGAGCTGTCGGCACGTCCTCACCGAGTTGCTATTTCAATCCCCTCAAGGTCGGGTCGGAACCGATAGTGAGTTTTCTTTGTCTTCCGAGCCGCCAAATTTCAATCCCCTCAAGGTCGGGTCGGAACACCCTTTTTGTCTTGACGGACTTCCCCCACTTTCCCCATTTCAATCCCCTCAAGGTCGGGTCGGAACTCTCTCCATGCCCGTCACAGAACACATGACCCGTCAATTTCAATCCCCTCAAGGTCGGGTCGGAACCGTTTTTCGTTTATGTTTTGCTTCGCGAACGCATTAATTTCAATCCCCTCAAGGTCGGGTCGGAACGGTCTTACATCGCACAGCCAGGCAACATTTTGTGCTATTTCAATCCCCTCAAGGTCGGGTCGGAACTGTTACAGCTGGCGTTACAAAACCCTGCCAACACCCATTTCAATCCCCTCAAGGTCGGGTCGGAACGCGCATCTCTTGCTGGCGCACCGTGCGGGGCTGCAATTTCAATCCCCTCAAGGTCGGGTCGGAACAGCGCCAGCCCATCGGTTTTAACCAGCCGGTGCTGTAATTTCAATCCCCTCAAGGTCGGGTCGGAACGATGCGGTAAACCTTTTGGAAAAAGTCCCGCTGAAATTTCAATCCCCTCAAGGTCGGGTCGGAACATATGGGGAACGGGCGTTACGACATCAATTGTCATCAATTTCAATCCCCTCAAGGTCGGGTCGGAACTTTCCATTTCAACGCCCACAGCAACCCGAAAGCCAAATTTCAATCCCCTCAAGGTCGGGTCGGAACAATGGGAGCGAAAAGACGAATTGACATATGTCAATATTTCAATCCCCTCAAGGTCGGGTCGGAACATAACTTTGTCCATCGCTTGAAAGATTTTCTGTCTCATTTCAATCCCCTCAAGGTCGGGTCGGAACGATCGTTTCCGACCCAGTGCTGACTGAAGTTGCCATCATTTCAATCCCCTCAAGGTCGGGTCGGAACTTATGGCAAATCGCTTGTGCCTTCAACCCCCGTTGTGATTTCAATCCCCTCAAGGTCGGGTCGGAACAGCCAAAACCAACAAGAGTAAGTCAGCAACTTCTCTGATTTCAATCCCCTCAAGGTCGGGTCGGAACAACGCCATGTGCCGTCACACCACCCGACGCATGTGCATTTCAATCCCCTCAAGGTCGGGTCGGAACGTTCAATCGCCCGTCCAGCGGGGATCAATGCCCGCATTTCAATCCCCTCAAGGTCGGGTCGGAACTGCTGCTGCCTTTCCAATCGTGGATGTCTTCGGGAACAATTTCAATCCCCTCAAGGTCGGGTCGGAACATGGAAGGGGCGGGGGCAAAAAAAGCCGCGCCGAAAAATTTCAATCCCCTCAAGGTCGGGTCGGAACTCCCACTCCTCATGCACCCAAACGCCTTCTTTCGTGAATTTCAATCCCCTCAAGGTCGGGTCGGAACAAAACGGCGCCGCGCCTGCCTCCGCTCCCGCGCCGTATTTCAATCCCCTCAAGGTCGGGTCGGAACGCTCACGCCGTCCCTGTTTACGGCACCACGACGATGATTTCAATCCCCTCAAGGTCGGGTCGGAACCGGAGGGAATTTGGCATGGGCAATTTTGCCTATGAGAATTTCAATCCCCTCAAGGTCGGGTCGGAACTGCCATTAAGGGGGGAATGACGATGGAACGCAGAAAGAATTTCAATCCCCTCAAGGTCGGGTCGGAACGCGTTTCAGCCGAAACTCTAATTGCTCCGCCAGCCAGAATTTCAATCCCCTCAAGGTCGGGTCGGAACGCCTGAGTTTCGCGAGTATTCCCCGATGGAACTCATTTCAATCCCCTCAAGGTCGGGTCGGAACGAGGGCGGCTCTCAGGCGAAAATGAAGCGCTTCATATCATTTCAATCCCCTCAAGGTCGGGTCGGAACTGGTCATTATCACGAGCGATCTGGCGATTTATCAAAATTTCAATCCCCTCAAGGTCGGGTCGGAACCCAGCAAGTAGAGGCAGAGCCATTCTCCGTCCACAATTTCAATCCCCTCAAGGTCGGGTCGGAACCAGAGCTATCGTCGACAGGAAGTTGAGCAAGACTAATTTCAATCCCCTCAAGGTCGGGTCGGAACGTATTACGCTGCTTGTCTGACCCTGACCTATGCGCCATTTCAATCCCCTCAAGGTCGGGTCGGAACCAAACTAAAATGATAGCGCGAGGGGTGAAAAAGGAAAGAAAAGAGGCGATGGGTGCCGTCGACTTTCGGTTGGCAGGAAAGGGCGAGGGGGTCGACGGCAAGCGATGGGCGAAAATGATGGCATTTTGCCCTAAAATAAAGGCAACGACTAATCTTCAGTTGTCACGGTGCTGAAAGGCGGCAGGGTCGACGGCAATTATAAGGCTGCACATGCCGACTGTTAAGCCTGCCCCCTTCAGCATTTTTCCACCCTATTGGCAGGCAAATCGGTGCGTGCTACTATTTAACCCGCCAAGAGTTGTAGGGGACGAGGGCACCCGCAACGGAACGGTGACCGGCAATGAGCATTGAGGTCTACCAAGTGCGAGGCGACATCATGGAACTCGTCTTTGACCCTCGCGAGGAAGATTTACGGGTGGGTGAGAGTCTGTGCGTGCGAGAAAAGGACACGAACCGGGGGCTCATCGTCCAAATCATGGAATTTCGCACCGCCACTTACCCGTCCATGACTCGCGAGTTGCTGAAACTGGCGTTGGCAGGCAATGAGTGGGCGGCAGAAGCGTTGAAGGGGCAAAGCGAGTTGATGGCAAACGGGGGCGGGTTTTTGTCCAATAACGGGTTGCAACCTTCAGAAGAGCGCAACCTAAAAGTCGCCATTGCCAAAATCCGCCGCACCTTGCTCCCCAACGGCGGATGGGATCAGTGGGACGGTTGGATTCCCCACCGTGATGTGGAAGTATTTCCCGTGCCCGATGATGAGATGTTTCAGCAATGTGTGGAGTTATTGGGTAACCCGCTGGAGTTGGGCTACACCTTACGCGGCAAACCTTTCCGCGTGGAAGGGCGACACACAGAGAAGATCAACATCATCACGGGCGTCAAGGGATCAGGCAAGTCACACCTTGCCAAAGTGATCTTGGTGGAACTGATTGAACGGGGTGCGCCCTGCATCGTCTTTGACATCAACCGCGAATACATCCAATTGCCGCGCCACTCTGTTGACCCTTTTACGGGCAAGGTGCTTAAGCGGGGCATCGTGCACCTGAAAGTCGGCGAAAACCTGAAGATGGGTCTGCGCCAGTTCGGCATCCAGCCTTTCATCACGCTGATGACGAAATATGGCTTACCGGAAGTGTCGGCGGTGCAACTGGAAAATCGGCTCTACCAACTGTTTGCGGAAGCCGATGCGCTGGAGCGCAAGCGGGGTCGCCCCTACTTTTTGAGCCTTGATCACCTGATTGAACTGTCCGAGCAGGGGCAATTGGTGTCCAACGAAGTCGTCAACAACGCTATCCGCACCCGCTTGCAAGCCATCAAAAACACGGGCATCTTCGCCTCGCACCCCAACGAAGCCATTGACTTCCGCCGCGAATATCAAAAAATCCGCGACGGTGGGGCGTTGGTCATTGACCTTTCTGACCTGTCTTATTTAGCGCGGTTTGGGTTCGTGCAGGCGCTGCTGGAAATCATCCGAGAAATCTGTGACGAGGAAATCTTGCTGGGGACGCACCGTTTTCCGTTCGTCTTCTTTGAAGAGGCACACCTTTATATCAGCCGCAACACCATCAGCGCCATCGTGACCCGTTCCCGTCACATCGGCTTGACCTGCTTTTTCATCACCAACATGATCGGCGGATTGGACGAATCTGTGTTGCGGCAAGCCGATAACCTTTGGCTGCTCAATGTGCCTTTTGAAGACGATGTGCGCCACATCGCCAAAAGCGCGCTCACCGATGAACAGACGCTGCTTTCGTATGTCAAGCGCCTCAAGCGCCACCATGCGTTGGCGCTGGGCAATGTGACGAAAGGTTACCCCATCATTTTTCGTGTCAAGCCGCTCAAGGGCATCAACACAGCGGGCGAAACGAAATACTTTTTCCAGCCCACTGTCGCCATCGGTGATACCGCTACACCTCGCCAACAACCCAATGGCGATACAGCACCACCGCACCAACAGCCGCGCAGTTTGTTCGGCGAGTTCTTCAACAGCGCCCAAGAGTGAGCCTGACGCTTTCAGAGCGATAGGCTCGTTCCTGCCGGCAGTGGCGCACGAAAAGGGGCACCGTCCGAATAACGGCGCGCGCAAGGAGGCTGCCAACCATGCAATGGCGGTTCATTCTGCCCTTGCCGCCCAGCATCAATCACCAATACACCGAGCGGGATGGACGCTGGGTGCTCAGCCGTGAAGCGCGCCACTACAAAACGCACTTGCAAAAAGCCTTTCGGCGTCTGAAAGCCGCAGGGAAGTTTGCTCCGCCGGCACCAGAGGCTCCTACCCTTTCGCTGTTTGACGCCGAGTTGACAGCGCCGCAAGCATCTGACTGTTTTGTGCGGTTGCGGTTGGAGTTCTTTTTCAAAACGCCGCAGCGGCGCGATTTGGATAACGGCTTAAAAATTGTGCAGGATTTGGTTTGCGATGCGTTGGGTGTGGACGACAAAAATGTCGTGGCGGTGGAGTTGCTCAAGCGCGTGGACGCAGTTAACCCGCGCTTGGAGGTGACCGTCCAACTCGTTGCGTCGTGGGATTTTCGTGGCGCACCCCACAACGAAACGGCGACAGATTTGCGCCCTTTAGTTCCGCCCCTCTCCCCTTCCCGCCGCAAAAGGGCGTTGGACTTGCGACGGTGGCTTGCCGAGCGGGCAATGGACTGACTGACCCCTTGTAAGCATCGGCAGGTGGCATGGCAGTTGTGACAGCAGCCGTAACGATTTTTCACGCCATTTTCGGCGGCTCGGGAGAGCCGCCCTCCGACTAAATCACAGCATTAAATCGCCCGCACAGTTTGCAGGGGCACTTGCGCGCCATCGCCGCCACCGTCACGCAAGATATCACGGGCACAGATTCCGCCCGTGTTGGAGTCGCCGACAGGCGTCAATGTCCGCCTCCAATAGGCGCAATTTCGTGCCGATGTGGCTGATACGCGCTCCGATGCGGCTGAAAAGGTCACGCCGTTCGCGCCGGTTCTTCTCGGAACAGTGCGGCGAAAACGACGGCACAAAGGAGCGTGATGACGGCGGGGATGGTGAAAACCATCGTGTAGTTGGTCTCGCCCCCAGCGGTGAAGTAGTCCCGCAGCCATCCCGCAAAGAAGCCGCCGATCAGCAAGCCCAGCCCCAACACGGCGACATTGATGAGCGCTTGTGCCGACGACCGAATGTCTTTGGGCGCCACCATGTCGGTGTAGATGAACGCCACAACGAAAAAGAAGACATAGCAAAAACCGTGCAAGGCTAACGAGGCGACCGAAACCCAAACGAGCCACGGGGTCGTTTGGTAGTGCGCCCAAGTCAAGGCGAAGATGAAGTAGCGTATAGGCCACGCTACGATGCCCACCAACAAGGCGTTGCGAACGCCCCAACGGGGCAACGCATACGGCAGCAAAAAGGTGATCGTGAAAATCTCAGCGATTTGCGCAATGGTCATCCACGCCGGCAAGTTTTCCGAAGTGATACCGACGACTTGTCCTGCCGTTTGCAGGAAGGGAAAGGTCAGCATGTAGTAAAGCCGCAACTCTGTGGCGACAACAAAGGCGATGACGAAAAAAATCAGGTAATTGCGGTCCTTCAACAGGACAAGCGCTTCACGGAACGCCAACGGGTCTTGGGCTTCTCTTGCCGGTGGCGTATGGGGCAGGGCAAAGGACACTATCCCCATCAAGATGGAAAAGAGACCCGCCAAAACGAAGACATCAATGACCGCCCAATTTTCCGAACCGAAAGACCTGCGCAACAGGCTCAATGCCCACCCTGCCACGATCCAGCCGATGGTGCCCCAAACGCGGATGGGACCAAATTGCCGTTGCGGGTCCCGCAAATGGTGGAAGGCGATGGAGTTGGTGAGCGCCAAAGTCGGTGCGTAGCACAGGGCAAACAACAGCATGAACACGACCATCGGCTCCAACGCCTTTTGTGTGGACAGGACGAAGAGCAAAACGCCCCCCGCCAAATGGAAAATGCCCAGCGCCACTTGAGCGGGCAGAAGGCGGTCAGCGATTTGTCCTGCCGTCAAGGGCGCCAACAGGTTCATCAGCGGCAATGCGTTGTAAACCAGCGCCAACCCAAACCCTGTAAAGCCCAACTTCTTCTCCAAGTAGCCCGACAAAGGTGGCTCCCACGCTCCCCAGATGGCGTATTGCAGGAACATCATGACCGCTAGCAGCGGTTGCGAAAACATCACTTGCACCGCCGTCCGCAGTTCGTCCCATCCGCTCTGCTGGCGTTCGGCAGCCATCCTTTCCCACCTCCGCATCATCAGTTTGCCACACCGCCGGGCAGCCGCTGGCGTCAAGGCGGCAAAATGCGGCGGAAGTAGCGCAGCAAATTGCCGTGCATCAACGCCCGCACCGCTTTGGGGGCGACCCCTTCCTGGCGCAACGCATCTACCAACCGCGGAAACGCAGCGGCATCGGGGACGACAGGGTCCGTGCAGCCGTCAAAGTCCGAACCGATGCCCAACGCGTGGGCACCGATGAGTTGCGCGCCGTGCGCGTAATGACGCACCAGCATCGCCATATCGCCGCCGACAAACGCGGGCACAAAAGTCAAGCAGACGATTCCGCCTTTGGCAGCGATGGCTCTCGCTTGCGCATCGGTCAGGTTGCGCGGGTGGTCGCAAACGGTGCGAAAGTTGGAGTGGGACGCAAAGACGGGTTTACGAACGACTTCCATCAGCGCCCAAAAACTCCGTTCGGAAAGGTGAGAGACATCAATGGCGATGCCCAACCGTTCGCAAGCGGCGACGATTGTTTTGCCTGCTTCCGTCAACCCGCCTGCGGCGTCGCCGACCCCCACGCCGTCCGCCAATTCGTTGCGGTGGTTCCAAGTCAGCGTTAGGCAGCGAACGCCCAGCCGAAAGAACAAGCGCAACATCTCCTCACGCCCCATCAGCGGCGACGCACCTTCCAACGCCAGCAAGATACCGACGCGCCCGTCGTCGTTTAAATCGCGACGCCGTAAAATCAACCGCACCTTATCGCGGTGGCGTTCCACCCATTCCCACGCCCGCTCCAAGTGATGGAGCGCGTATGCCAGCGCTTCTACGCCGGTGAACTTGGGCGGTGTGAAAATGGCGGCGATTTGCCACTTGCCGCCGCCCTCCCGGAACCGCACTAAATCCCAATGCCCGTCGCTCAACCGTTGGGTCAGCGCCTCTATATCGCTCCGATGCGTCAACGCATCAGTGTGGGCATCAAACACGCGCACCGCCATTTGCCACCACCGCCAAAAGTTTGCGACGCTTTTGCCGCCGTGGCGTTAAAACTGTCCGCTAACGAGCGGGGCAAAGCGACCGCATGAAACTTTGAAAACCGTGAAAGCGTTCAATGCTCTTCGCTGAGAATCGGGAGCGTTTAACGCCCCAAGCAGCAGCGCTTTCGCCTTGAGGGGCTTTATCGCATCAACAGCGCAGAAACGGTGAGGCGCAGCGATCTAAGGGTTTGTCAACGGTATGACAACGACATCGCTTTCCCGCCAAGGTGGCATCGGAGGCTTCGGCGCTGCGCTGCTTCCGTTTGGGGCAAAGATACCGAAGATGACGGGCACTTGGTATCGTTGGTTTGGGAACGGTGTGTATCCGTCCGTCAAAACGATCACGGCATCGGGCGTAGGTTTTAACCGCAGTGCCGCTTCAATCCCTGCCACCATGTCCGTCCCGCCGCCACCTCTCAAGTGCAGTCGCAAAAGTTGCGAGGCAGTGAGAACTTTGACGGGTTCATAAGGCACGGCATCACAAGGTAGCACGACGACAGGCGTGCGAAGGGTCTCCAACACTTGCCGAACTTCCGCCAACGCTTGGGCTAACTCTCGTTCGCCGATGGACCCCGAAGTGTCTACGACACAGACAACGCGCGGGACAAAATCACCCTGCAGCGACGGAGGCAGCACCGGTTCGTAAGTTTCTGCCCGCCGATGAGGGCGGGCAAGCGAGTAGTCTATCCGTTGCCCTATCCCGATGGTGATAGCGCCCCGCACTTTCCGCTTGAGCAACTTTTTCCAATCGACTTTGGGCTGCAAGACCTCTTCTGCCCAGCGCGACCAACCTGCAGGGATAACGCCTCGGTCTTTGTGCCGCACAATTGCCTCAGCGACGGCGCGCCGCATCACTTCTTGCTCCAACTCCGTCAAGGGCGGCGCTTGCGGTTCATCGTCAGGCAACTCCCACTCTCGTCTTTGCCCATGCACGCCACTGCCTTCGTCCCATACTGGGAGGATGAGACTTTCAATGAAATTAGGAAGTTTCGCCAACTCGTGGTAGTAAAACTCCGCCAACTTTCCGCAAGGCAAATAAAAGAGTTGAGGCAGCAAAGCCCTTGAAGGTCGTTCCAACCCTTGCCACTCAGCGTCGTTGATTTCCAAGTCGGCAGCGATGTTCCAGAGGAGGTGCTCCGTTTGCTTTTCTCTTGCTCGTTCTCCGTGTTCTCGCAAGCGGTGGCAAATTTCGTGCACCCAAATCCACGCTAACTGCGCAATTGTCTTTTGCTCGTTCGTTTGTTGCCGGAGTTGAGCGACCCATTGTGGGTTGAAGTAAACCCGCATCTTTTCGTCAATACCAGCGGGGAAAGGGAGGGCATCTGTGATGACCAATCTCGCCGCATACAAAGCGGGTGCAAACCAAGGCAACTTCTCGGCAGCATATGCCCTCGCCATTCGCAAGGCTTGTTCTATCTCGTTATGCGTCATGGTCAATCACCAGACCTTTTTACGCCAGTGTTGCCACAAACTCTTGCAACGGCGTTCTTTCAAAAGTCCGTTTCAGCGCTTCCTGCATCTCCTTTAACCTTCCGTTTCTTTGCGCTTCCGCGACGGCATGGGATAACAACTGCCCTTGTGCCACTTGCCTCATCGTGACAAAGATCGTGTCCACTTTCCCATCCCGACAAACTTGCTCCGCTAAATCAAGGAAAATCAACATCGCATCCACGAAACCATCTTGTTGCTGTCGTCGCACCAATGCGGCAGCCATCGCTGAAAACAGAACATACAATTCGTCATCACGCAGTTTAGAGACAGTGGCTTGGGCTTTGCCATCCAGCACCTCGTCGGGGTCAGGTAACCGCAGGCTTGACAAAAACTTGGCGAACGCGACGGCGGCACCGTGTCCAATGCAGCCCTCTACCAAGTTCAAAAACGCTTCGCTGCCCTGCTTGCCCGGCTTCGGTGCTTCGCCTAACAAGTCACAGGACGCCATCAAGGCGATGGCGTAGTCCCAAGTTCGGGGTGAAGCGAAAGCGTGTTCTTCGTCCGATGCCGATGTCCTCGCAAGATTTGGGTTGAGTTTCAGGAAGGCAGCGACCATCATCTTCCAGTAACTTTTAGCCTCTTGGTGCAGTATCGGGTCAATAGCGGGCAATTCAGGACGCGCAAAACCATCTTGCAACGCTTGCAAGTAAGAGGTGTCCGAAAGTTCCCAGCGGATGTGGACGAAGCGGTTGCGAAGAGGTGGTGAAAGTTCCCAACCACCAGAAACGATGTCAGGCGGGTTTGCCGCTGCGACAACCCGAACGCCTTTGGGCAAATCCCGAAACCCGACCTTTCGCTCCAAGATGACTCGCAGCAAAGCAGCCTGAACGGAAGGCGGCGCCGTCGTCAACTCATCCAAAAACAAGACGCCCTGACCCGTCTCGTCAAAAGCGAAAGCCCATTCAGGCGGAGCAAAACGGACTTTCCCATCACGGTGAACGGGCAACCCCGAAAAGTCCGTCGGATCGTGGATGGAGGCAATGAGGGTGACGATGGGGAAACCGTCACGATGCAAACTCTCCACAAAACTGGACTTTCCCTCGCCAGGGTTACCCCAAAGCAACGCAGGGATGCCCATGTGCCCTTTGGGCGACGGCGTCTGCAAGGCTATCAACAACTCTTTCCCACCTTTGGGCATTATCGCCATCGTCGCTCACCCCGTTCAGGGATTTGCCGAAGAATTTGAATAATGACCCATCGCAACGGGTCTTCCCTGCTCGTTTGTCGCAAAACTTGCCTTAAAAGCACAACAGCAGGCTCGCCAATGCGCACCAACGCCTCAACCGCTTCCTCACGGACTCGTTCGTCTTTCAATGCTTCAATGAGGGGTTTGACGGCAGGTTTACCGATGCGCCCTAACGCTTCAACCGCTCCCCTCCGAACTCGCTCATCCCTCAACCCCTCAATGAGCGGTTTAACGGCAGGTGCGCCAATACGCCCTAACGCTTCTATCGCTCCCTTATGAACTCGCTCATCCCTCAACCCCTCAATGAGCGGCTTAACGGCAAGTTTACCGATGCGTCCTAACGCCTCAACTGCTCCCCTCCGAACTCGCCAATCCCCCAGTGCTTCAATGAGCGGCTTAACGGCAGGTTTACCAATACACACCAGCGCTTCAACCGCTCCCTCGCGAACTAGCTCATGCCGATCCCCCAACGCTTCAATGAGCGGTTTAATGGCAGGTTTACCGATGCGCCCTAATGCCTCAACCGCTCCCCTCCGAATCCGCCAATCCCAATTCCTCAACGCTTTAGCGAGGGGTTTGACGGCAGGTTTACCGATGCGCCCTAACGCTTCAACCGCTCCCCTCCGAACTCGCTCATCCCTCAACCCCTCAATGAGCGGCTTAACGGCAGGTGCGCCAATATGCGCTAACACTTCAACTACCCTTTTGCAAACCACCTCGTCCCTCAACGCATTGATCAGTGCCTTAATGAGTTCTTCTGAGACGCGAACAAGGCAATCGCTTCCTGCCAATTTTCTGGCAGGCTCAGGCAGGAGTTGGCACGGCGAAAAAATTTCCACCTTGCCTTGCCTGGTTAGCGTAACAGTAACTTCGTGCTTACCTCCGCCACAAGGAACGCCGAGGATCAGATTCGTCATCGCTTTCAACCCAACCGACCACGGGTTCAATAACTCTACCAATGTAGCCGGCAGTTCATCCAAATTGACTTTGAGGCTCGTCATTGTCTTAAACCCTCCTTTCAGTCTTTTTTCTGCTTTAAAATATATGTGTTTGAGGTAGAGTGTAAAGAGCCTTAGCCCCTCCCGGTCGCTTTTCTCCTTGAAGTGTGCCTGTTCTGCTCCTCCACGCAGCATGGCTTATCACGCTCTCATCCGCCTACCAGTGCAATTCAGAGCGAAAGTTTTCCGCCACGCGTGACGGAGTTCGTCATACTGGATCACACGACGAGCCAAGTAGAGAGGTTGTGCGCCCCTTTTCACTCAGGCTGTCGGTCTGAAACCCATCTTCCGACGCTTCAATTTCCGCGCGACCGAGGGCGAATCTCGGTGCTGCGGGTTGTGGAAGCAGCGGGAGCGGCAACAGTTCCTCCGAAGGGCGCAGATAATGCCGAAGTTCGGTTCCTTTGCCGTTAAGGGTTGACAGATGAGAGGCAGTGTGCTACCTTACAGGGCTAAAGGTGCGAATGGGGGGTTACTCAGCAAAGCCGCAAATAAGCGCGGCACAAACATTCGCAAAAAGGAGGTGTCGTCGTGATACGAATCCGATGCTGCACGCCACAAGCGTGGCGCATACGCTCTACGAAGGAGGTGCGTTGTGTCATGAAGCGCACGGCGTTCACTTTGATTGAGCTGCTGGTGGTGATCGCGATCATCGCCATCTTGGCAGCGATTTTGTTCCCCGTGTTCGCGCAAGCGCGTGAGAAAGCGCGCCAAAGCCAATGCACCAACAACAACCGCAACATCGGTTTGGCGACCCAGCAGTATGCGCAGGACTATGACGAGCGTTTCCCGTTCTGGCGGACGCCGTGTTGGGTTGGCGGTCCCAGCGGAATGTATGCCCCACCTGTTCCCGTTATGCAGGACCCCTACATCCGCAACAGGCAAGTTTACAAATGCCCCAGCACGGGGCGCGACTGGAGTTGGCCGCTTGCTTCTGCGGGTGACGACCCCCAAGCCAACCGCAACCGGGGTTGGTGGGATTGTAGGGGCGCTTACGGACTCCATCCAGCCATCAACCGTCCTGACTGGGTTATCTTCACCAGTTACGGCTACAATGAGTGGGTGCAGAACGATATTGACGGTTATACGCGCTTGCCACGGGTGCGCACGCCGGCAGAGTTTGTGCTCTGGGGCGATAGCGAAACTGCGTTCTTCACCCCTTGGGGCATGGGGAACAACTGGGGCGTGACGAATCAAGGGCATGTCGTGCGGCTTGTTTGGCCGGAGTATTGGAACTCAAACTTCGCCACCTACAATGAGAGCAACGCCGGTCGCCACCTAAAAGGCTCCCTATTGGTATTCGCAGACGGACACGCCAAGTGGTATATTTGGCAACAAATCCGCATGGTCCGCTGGGGCGGCTCCCTCAGGTTCATGCGATGCGACGAAGAACCATGTGACCCTAATTATTGGCGATAGACCCAGCAAACGCTTTCTTTCTGCATTTACCTCAATCGCTGAGGGCGACTTAAAGGCGCGCCTTTGGGCGCGCCTTTCACTTTTGCCGTTGATACAATGCATCACAGCCGAAGCCGCGTTGACTCAGATAGGGTGAGACAACTATGGCGGTCATTCAGTTGGGCGTCATCGGTTGCGGGGTTATCGGACGGCAGCATTTGAAGGTCGCGACGACTTTGTCGTCCGTCCAAGTCGTAGCCGTCGCCGATGTCCGCGAGGAAGTCGCGCAGGCAGCGGCGCAGGAATTCGGTGTGCCCCGCGTTTACGGAAGCGCTGAAGCGTTGCTGAGCGACCCTAATGTGGACGCGGTCGTTTTGGCGTTCCCCGCAGCGGGGCGGGCGCAAGTGGCGTTGCGCGCTTTTGCGGAAGGGAAGCATGTGCTCGTGGAAAAACCTGTCGCAATAAACACCAATGAAGTGCGCCAGATGGTCGCCGCCAAAGGCGACTTGATTGCGGGCTGTTGCTCATCGCGCCATCGTTTTTTGCCGTCGGCGCAAGTCGTCAAGGAAGCGTTGGACAGCAGGCTGTTGGGCGATTTGCGGCTCATCCGCATCCGCGCTATCCGCCCTGCCGACGGACCGCCAGCGACACCCCCGCCCGCGTGGCGGTTGCGGCGGGATTTGAACGGGGGCGGCATTTTGATGAACTGGGGCTGTTACGACTTGGACTACCTTCTGTGGCTGCTGGATTGGCGTTGGCGCCCTCAATGGGTGCTGGCGCAAATGTGGACGGTGCCATCGCCTTTCATCCCTCATGTCGCTCCGGGCTCTGACGCCGAAACGCATGTCGTCGCCTTAATGCGCGATGAGGCGTTGACCGTCGCTTACGAGCGGGGCGAATACATGCCGACAGCCCCCGACGATGTGTGGGAAATCATCGGCGAACAGGGGGCGTTGCGGTTCAAGATGGTGCCCGACAAGGCGAAAGTCGTCATGTTTTACGAAGGGACGACGGAACGGGGTGTGACGCCCAAAGTGCTGTGGCAAGGTGATGAAAGTTGGGACACCGCCCATCGCGGACCGTTGGCGGACTTCGCCGCTGCCATTTTGGAGCGGCGGCAACCGCAAACGAGTTTGGAGCAGGCGCTTGTCGTCCAGCAAATCACCGATGCCATTTACGCATCTTCGGCGCATGGCGCACCCCAAAGGATTGAGTGGGGAGTGTGACTGCGATGCGGTTAGCGGTGCGGGAGAACATGGTGCCCGGCGCAACCTTGACGGAAAAGTTCCGCCACCTGCAGGCATGGGGTTATGACGCCATTGAGTTGACCCGCAGCAGCCGTCAGGAATGCCTAGAGGAAGTGAAGCAAGCGATGCGGGTCACGGGCGTGCAGGTCAGCATCGTGTCGTCCATCGGGGGCGGGGCGTTGATTGAAGCCCGCAAAGAAGAGCGCGACCGTGCCGTGCAATCCCACAAGACGGCGCTGGAAATCGCCAGCGAGTTGAACGCTGTCGGCGTCATCAGCGTTCCCTTGTTGCCGACGAAAATGCAAAACCGCCCTCGTTTGCCCGACCTTTCGCCGTGGCAGAAGGTGGAAGAGTTGGAATGGCAGATGATGGTGGCGCTTTACGGTGAACTGGCGGATTACGCGCAACGGTTGGGCAATGTCGTCGTCATCGTGGAACCGCTCAACCGCTACGAGCAATGGCATCCCAACCGCGTGGAGCAAGCCGTCGCGTTGTGCCGCGCCGTCGGCAACCCACACCTGCGGACGATGTTTGACTTCTTCCACGCCAACATTGAGGAAGGGGACATGGCGGAAGCCATTCGGCTGGGTGGCTCTTACCTTGCCAACATCCACATCGCTGACAGCAACCGCCTGACACCGCCGCACGGACATACCGATTTCCGTCCGTGCTTTCGCGCCCTCAAAGAGATCGGCTACGGCAAGTTTATGGGCTTGGAGTGTAGCGTCGTCGGTGACCCAGCGGACGATTTGCCTCGGTGTGCCCGCTATTTGCGGCAACTGTGGGAAGAAGCGTAGGTGGGCTCAATCGCTGTTGGGGTAAATCACGACACGCCGGCGCGGTTCGCGCCCGATGGATTCGCTGGGCAAGCGGTAGCGCTCGGCGACTTGATGTTGCAACTTGCGCAGGTGCGGACCGACGGGCGTCAACTCCACAGGGCGACGCTCTTCCAAAACGGTCTGCACGGCGCTTTCGGCTTCGCGGATGGCTAACTCTTCTTCGGGCGTTCGGCTGATGCCAAAGATGAGCCGCAAAGTGCGTTCCACTTGGGCGTAAGTGTTGCTGCGCAGCGCGAACACGGGTTTTTGCCCGCGTTCAGCGACGGCGCGCAAGTTACCATGCCCCTTGCGCAAGTGCGATTCCAGCGTGAGGATGACATCGGCGTCGTTGGGCGAATTGACCAACCGCAGCGGGATGCCCAGCAGAATCGTCGCTCGTTCTAGGTGCTTGCGCGAAACGCCGTAGGCGTAAACGCGCCCGCCTTTCTCGCGGGACAAACCCGCTAGGGTTGGCGGTGTTTCGCTTTTGGGCTCTTGTGCGGGCTGAACGATGCGGACGCTGCCGTCGGGCAACTCTTCGCGGATTTCGGGCTGAATGGGTTGCCCCCGCAACAAAGCGTCAACGGCTTTGGCGGCATCGTGGTGGATAGCGACTTTGTGGCGGTCAATAAGTTCCACGACGACATCAAAGGTCGGTGGGGCTTTGCGTTCCAGCACGGTCTTTTGCGTCCCACGCCGACGGGCTTCTTCGTCGGAAAGGGTAACGGCTTGGATGCCACCGACCAAATCGCACAGCAGCGGGTTAGCGACCAAATTGTCCAGTGTATTGCCGTGCGCTGTCGCAACCAACTGAACACCCCGCTCGGCAATGGTGCGGGCGGCATCGGCTTCCTCTTTGCGCCCGATTTCGTCCACGATGATGACCTCGGGCATGTGGTTTTCAACGGCTTCAATCATCACATCGGCTTGCTTTTCGGGCGAAGGCACTTGCATTCGGCGTGCCAATCCGATGCCTGGATGAGGCACATCGCCATCACCCGCAATCTCGTTGGAAGTATCCACGACGATGACCCGCTTGCCAAACTCATCCGCCAAGATACGGGCAATCTCCCGCAACTTGGTCGTCTTCCCGACACCCGGCTTGCCCAGCAGCAAAATGCTTTTGCCTGACTCCACGATGTCGCGGATGATGTTGACCGTCCCGAACACTGCCCGCCCGACACGACAGGTCAGCCCGACGATGCGCCCGCTGCGGTTGCGGATGCACGAGATGCGATGGAGTGTCCCTTCAATGCCTGCGCGGTTATCGCGGTTGAATTCGCCGACGCGCTCCACGACGAAATCAAGGTCGTCGCGGGTAACGGGCTCGTCGTTGAGATAAACGAAACGGTGGGGAAAACGCGCCTCAGGCTGGCGCCCCAAGTCCAGCACGACTTCCAGCAACTCGGATAACTCGTCCTGCTGTTCCAGCACTTTGCGGATGCGTGGCGGTAACACCGCCAACAGTTTGTCCAAATCGTCCACGATTTCGTGCACCGTCATGGCAACGAAACGCCTCCGTGCAATGTACGCTTTAGCGACCTTTCACCGTGTCCTTCAGCGGTTCAGCAAAATTATACCATCCGCCCATTGCCCATTGCGGTAACGCTTTACCGGGGCAACGAAGCAAGGTCGGTGCTTTAGGAGGGCTAGCACAGCCTGTCAGGGAGCAGTGGACACCGGCTGCCGCTGAGCACCGTAAAAACACCGTGACGGCGCACCGCCAACGCGCAGGTGCAGGAGGCAACGCCCACGCCTTTGAGCGTCGTAGAGGGTCAACGAGGGCGTCTCTTGCGTGAGGACACTGATGCCGATACGGCAGCGCCTTTGACGGTCGTTGACAGAGAAGAGATTTGGCAGGTGCTGTCGGCATTCCCCGTAAAGCGATGGGCTCTTTTTGCCGTCCGCATCGTAAAGGCGCACGACTGCCCCTTCAGCGGTGAAAGTCAGAGAAGGTGCGCCTTTGCGCTCCACCGCGACCAGCGGGTCGGCACGGTCGGCAACCCAATAACGCATGTTGCCGTTGGCGTCTACGATGACGCGGTGGCGTAGCCGTAATTGCGCTGGCGTCAGCCAGCCCGTGCGAACGGCGATGGTCGTTCCACGCCACAGGACGCATTGCACGCTCCATGCCAGCCCCAACCGACGGACGACGGCTGCAGCCGCATCTGCTTTGTTGAATTTTTCCTTTCAGCATCTCGGAGGGCGCGTCTCCTGATGCGCCGCTCTTCCTTCAGCGGCTCAGAGAGCCGCCCTCCGAACGAACCCTCAGCGTTCTCGGAGGGCGCATCTCCTGATGCGCCACTTGCTTCTGCGGCGGCTCAAGAGAGCCGCCCTCCGAACGAACCCTCAACATCTCGGAGGGCACATCTCCTGATGCGCCGCTTGCTTCTGCGGCGGCTCAAGAGAGCCGCCCCCCGAACGAACCCTCAACATCTCGGAGGGCGCATCTCCTGATGCGCCGCTTGCTTCTCGGCGGCTCAGAGAGCCGCCCTCCGAACGAACCCTCAGCGTTCTCGGAGGGCGCATCTCTGATGCGCCACTTGCTTCTCGGCGGCTCAGAGAGCCGCCCTCCGAATGAACCCTCAGCGTTCTCGGAGGGCGCATCTCCTGATGCGCCGCTTGCTTCTCGGCGGCTCAAGAGAGCCGCCCTCCGAACGAGCCCTTTGCATCTCGGAGGGCGCATCTCCTGATGCGCCGCTTGCTTCTCGGCGGCTCAGAGAGCCGCCCTCCGAATGAACCCTCAGCGTTCTCGGAGGGCGCATCTCTGATGCGCCGCTTGCTTCTCGGCGGCTCAAGAGAGCCGCCCTCCGAATGGACCCTTTGCATCTCGGAGGGCGCATCTCCTGATGCGCCATTTGCTTCTCGGCGGCTCAGAGAGCCGCCCTCCGAACGAGCCCTTTGCATCTCGGAGGGCGCATCTCCTGATGCGCCATTTGCTTCTCGGCGGCTCAAGAGAGCCGCCCTCCGAATGAACCCTTTGCATCTCGGAGGGCGCATCTCCTGATGCGCCGCTCGCTTCTCGGCGGCTCAAGAGAGCCGCCCCCCGAACGAACCCTCAGCGTTCTCGGAGGGCGCATCTCTGATGCGCCGCTTGCTTCTCGGCGGCTCAAGAGAGCCGCCCTCCGAATGAACCTCATTATTCAACGCCGCAGCCGCATCGCCTTTCGGCTCCGCAAACAGCGCCGTGGCAGCCCTGCACACCTTCATGGCAAGTGCAAGGCTTTGAGGGCAACTTCCACATCTTTGTCGCCCCGTCCCGACAGGTTGACCATCACGATGGCGTCTTTAGGCAAATGGCGGGCTAACTGGCAAGCGTAAGCAAGGGCGTGGGCAGGTTCTAACGCAGACAAGATGCCTTCCAATTTCGCCAGCAATTCAAACGCCGCTAACGCCTCGTCGTCGGTGACGGCGACATATTGCGCCCGCCCCGTCGCTTTCAAAAACGCATGCTCAGGTCCGACGGCGGGATAGTCTAAGCCCGCGCTGATGCTGTGGGTGTCACGGATCTGCCCATCGTCGTCTTGGAGGACAAAAGTTTTGGCGCCGTGCAGGACGCCGATCGTGCCTGCGCACAAACTGGCAGCATGTTCGCTCGTTGCCAGTCCTTTTCCGCCCGCTTCCACGCCGATCAGTCTCACCTGCTCATCGGGTAAAAACGCCCAAAAGATTCCCATCGCATTGCTGCCGCCGCCGACGCACGCGACGACGAAATCGGGCAAACGCCCTTCGCGCTCTCGGATTTGCTGCTTGGCTTCCTGCCCGATGACCGATTGGAAGTGGCGCACTATCTTGGGAAACGGATGCGGACCTGTGACGCTACCGAGGATGTAATGGGTCGTGCGGACATTGGTGACCCAATCGCGCAGGGCTTCATTAATGGCGTCTTTGAGCGTGCGACTGCCCGTGCGGACGGGTATGACTTCGGCGCCCAGCAACTTCATGCGGAACACATTGAGCCGCTGCCGTTCCATATCCACTTCGCCCATGTAGATGACGCACTCCAAACCGAGCAACGCGGCGGCGGTCGCCGTCGCGACACCGTGTTGCCCTGCGCCCGTCTCGGCGATAACGCGGTGTTTGCCCATGCGCTTGGTCAGCAGGGCTTGTCCCAGCGTGTTGTTGATTTTGTGGGCACCCGTGTGGAGCAAGTCTTCGCGCTTGAGGTAGATTTTCGCCCCGCCGATGTGCTCTGTGAGGCGACGGGCGAAATACAGCGGCGTCGGGCGCCCCGCATAGTCGCGCAAGAGCATTTGCCACTCAGCGTTGAACTGCGGGTCGGCGACGGCGCTTTCAAACGCCGCCGTCAACTCTTCCAACGGATGCATCAGGGTTTCTGGGACGAACCGCCCCCCAAAGTCTTGAAACCAACCCCGCTCGTCGGGCAACGCATCCCATCGGATGGCTGTCATCAAGCATCACCTTGCGTCGGTTTTTTTATCGCGTGCAGGCGCACCCTGCTGCGCCTGCAAATACAAGTAGTCGGCGAGCCGATAGCACCCCTACAGTTTGGCATGGCAAAATGTCAGCGGAACGCTTCAAGCGGGAGGTGACCCGCCCGCCATGCGGTGGGTTATCGGAGCGCTCCTCACAGCAGTGCTCTTGTGGGTCGGATGGGCGTTAGGGCAATCGGGCGGTGACAGCGACCCCACCAAAGCCTTGGAAAAACGCATCGCCGAACTGGAAAAGCGCGTCGCTGATTTAGAAAAGCGCTGCCAGACGCTGGAGCAACAAGTTAACGAATTGCGCCAACGCGCCCAGTCACGCCCGTCTGTAAGCGTTATGCCCCGCGTTTTTGTCATTCCGTCACCCCGCCCGTTCGTTGAGCCTTGGGCGCTGCCCTTCAGGGTGCCGCCCGAAGAGTTCGGCAAGCCCCGCCCTGCACCCTATCGGTTCGTGCAGCCTTATTACTTCCCGCTGGAGCGAGAGCCCTAAAGGGCGAAGAGGGTTAGCCGACCCGCATGAGTCATGAAGCGATAGCAATTTGCGCTAAAAAGTCATTCGCGGCGGGGTTGCGCTGGCGGCTCAACAGGCTGGGTCGTGCGGATCAATTGCCGGGCGTCAGCGAACAGTTGTTGGGCTTCGGTGTCGGTCGGATTGTAGCGGGCGAATTTGATCAGATCGCTGAGCGTGAGCGTTTTATACAGCGTGCGCAGCAAGTCAGCGGGTAGGTGCGGTTGTAAATAGGACTGCAATTGCCAAGTGGGCAGTTCCAATGCGGGCACTTGAAAGCGGTCGCGCAAGTAGCGACGGACACCGAACGAAAGCAAGGTGAAGGCGCGTTCCGTTTCCCCTTGCCGATAGAGTTGCTCGGCGCGGTCAATCGTTTGCAACGCCAGTTGATGCGCCGGCAAAGGCGGACGCGCCGTCGCCTGCTGCAGCGAAGACCATGCTGTTCGTAACGCCCAGATCAGCCCGCGCGCCACCAGCCAAGTGACCGCCACCGCCGTCAATGTCCCCGCTGCTAACAAAGTCAAGGCAATCGGGTCTAACGGGTAAGGCAAAGGCGGTTTGGGAGGGCGGGGTTGTTGGTCCTTCGGTGAAGTCAACGGCACAACTTCTAAGGCGATCGGGTTGGTGCGCACTAGAGTCCGTCGCCCTTCCCATTCGCACGAAATCGGCACCGAGGGGATCGTGACCTTGCCCAACCGGTAAACAGCGATGTCCCATTCGGCGACGGTGATAACGACACCCGGCAACGCCCCCTGCTGGCGCTGCACCTGTCCTCCACCTAACACCTCAAACGGCGCCAAAGGCAACGGGTTAGGGAAAATGACCTTGACCTGCTCCGGGGCAACGACGGCGATGCGGTAACGAGCGACATCGCCGATCCGGTAAGGTGGCAAGTAGGCGACTTCGGCGCGGGCGCGAATGTCCGTTTCCGCGGCGCCAGCGATTTCTACCGCCCACAGAATAAGCAAAACAGCCCCCACGAGCGCGCTACGGGGCATGGACGCCACCTGCCCAGCGTCGCGGTGTCAGGGGCGCCACATCCAACACGCGGTCGTGCCGCACCACAAACGCCGTGATGACGGCTGACGGTTGTGCGCTCCGTACATGCCTGACCTGCGCCGTCGGTGAGGGTGCAGCGTGTGCCTTAGGTAAGGCGAAAACAAGGGTGTCAGATGATGGCAACGATTGCGGTGACAGCACTTGAACTTGTGGTCTATGGGCAGAAGGCACAAACACATGCACGCCGTAAAGGCAAGCCCGCGACGGTTTACCCCTTAACCGCATCGCAAAACGCGCCGGCGTTGATGGCACCGGTGCTTCAGGCAAAACGGCAATTTCCACGATGTCCGTTGCCGGTAACAGCGAGCGGGGCTCACCTGCGCGGTCCGGTTGCTCCAAGCGGAGCATGGGTTCGGCGAACAGCTCGTTAGCGCGCACGAAACTGTTCAAAAACCGCCCTGTCAATGGCAGTTGCGTTTGATATTGGGCAATAGCCTCCGCTTTGCGCTGCCGCAACGGTTCAGGCAGCGGCAAGCGCCACCACACAGCGACCGACAACAAATCGGTCGGCGGCAACAATTCCCAGTTGGGATGCCATCCTTGCGGGCGGGGAAATTCACCGTAGTGGACGAGGTATTCCACGACACGCGGCAGTTGACGCAATATCCCCTCCGCGTGGGCTTGAAGGACCGCTGCCCACACAAGGCTGCACACAACGGCGTGAACGGGGTGATCGTCGTAACGGCTGGGCACAATGACCCCTGTCGGCTGAACCGCTGCCAACCATGTCATCAGTTCTCGGAGCGGTCGCTCATCCCGGCGCATCAGCCAACGAGTAGGCAGTGTCCGTTCGGAAAGACCGAGAAAGTGCACATGGCTCACGGGCACGCCCAAAACGCCCATCGCCGCCAATGTTTCCTTGCGCCGCTGCAAGGCGAATGCGCGGCGCAGCCGTTCAGTGACTTGCAACTGGTGATAGTGCAGCCGAATCGCCGCATCAAACCCGTCACCGTCCGTCACGACAAGGATGTGGGGGATGACGCCGTTGTTGACCAGCCATTGAATTAACCCACCACATCCCAACGCTTCGTCGTCGGGATGAGGAGCGACGATTGCGATGCGATCGCCCAACGCTGTCGGCGGGAGGATAGACAGAAACGGTTCGGTCATCGCGCGTTGGTGTTGGTAAAGCCATCGGTCTGCCCAGTGGAGGCTGGGCAATGCCGCGACGCCGACCAGCATCAGCCATATCGCACCCCGCCACACCCGCCATTGGGACCGAGGGAGCCGAAAGAGTTTCCCCCTTTGCTTCCGCTGCCTGAAGGTCGGCTGCCAACGCACCGCAGGGTGCGCCCATCTTCCCCGGCGCATGTCTCTCATGCCTCCTGACGCCTTGCGACGACGGCATTACTGACGGAGCGTCATGGGCGTCTGCAACCATTGGCGGATTTGATCGCGGTAGTATCGCAGATGGGCTTTGAGTTCATCCATTGTATCGGCGCCAAATTTTTCCAGCACAGCATCGGCGAGGACGAGGGCGACCATCGCCTCGGCGACGACGCCTGCCGCCGGCACCGCACACACATCGGACCGCTCCACATGGGCTTTAGCCGGTTGCAGCGTGCGCAAATCCAGCGACGGCAGCGGGTGGCGCAAAGTGGACAGGGGTTTCATCGCCCCCCGAACGATGAGTCGTTCGCCGTTGGTGACGCCGCCTTCCAAACCGCCTGCATTGTTGGACGCGCGGGGAAAGAAGCGCCAATCGGAGGGGTGAGGGTCGGGTGGTAAAAACGGGTCATGCACTTGTGACCCGAACCGGCGCGCCATTTCAAACGCCCGTCCAATTTCCACGCCCTTGACGGCAGGAATGCTCATGACGGCTTGTGCCAGCCGCCCGTCCAACTTGCGGTCCCAATGAACATGGCTGCCCAACCCAATAGGCACGCTGTCGGCGATGACTTCAAACACGCCGCCCAATGTATCGTGGCGTTCGTTGGCTTCGTCCACGAGGCGTTTCATCGCCGCTTCTGCAGCGGGGTCAAGGCAGCGCAACTCGGACGCTTCGGCGCGGGCGACGATTTCGTCAAAGGGCAGGGCGCTAGCGTCCACTTGAGCTTCTACGGTGCCGAGGGCGACGACATGGGAGACGATGCGGACGCCGATTTCCCCCAACAATTTACGGGCGACGGCGCCAGCGGCGACGCGCGCCGCCGTCTCTCGCGCGCTGGCGCGTTCCAAAATCGGGCGCAAATCGCGCGTCCCATACTTGACGGCTCCTGCCAAGTCTGCGTGCCCAGGGCGAGGGATAAAAAAAGCGCGCAACTTGTCTTCAGGGAACGACTCTACAAGCGGTTCAGGGGACATAGCAATTTGCCAATTGACATAGTCACGGTTTTCAATGACCATCGCGATGGGGCTACCGATAGTGACACCGTGGCGCACTCCGCCTAAAAAACGCACGACATCGTTCTCAATGCGGCGCATGCGGGCGCCGCGCCCATAACCTCGTTGGCGGCGGCGGAGGTCGCCGTTGATGTCATCAGGTGACAGCGATAACCCTGCTGGCACGCCGTCCACTATAACAGTCAATGCCGGACCGTGCGATTCACCCGCTGTCAGAAACCGCAGCCGTGTTAGCATCTAGGACCCTCCTGCCAGCAATTTTGGCATATCCCTTGCCCCCGTCAACGAGGACGGGGCGCTGGCGGAAGGCGCTAACTGGACGATAACTCTTCGGCAGGCACGATGCGAGGGGTCACGAAGATGATAAGGTTGGTCTCATCGGTAATTTTGCTCGTGCGCCTGAACAGGCTCCCAATAAGAGGCAGGCGGGCAAGAAGCGGAATTTCGCGCCGCTGCTCGGTGGTGCGGGTCGTTAGCAACCCGCCAATAGCAAAACTGTCACCGCTGCGCACCCGCACCAACGAAGCCGTGAAAGTGGACGAAATAATCGGCACAGTGCCGCCGACCGGATTTTCAATCTCCCCCACGATGTCTTGCACGACCGGCTGAATGAAGACGGTTACAGTTTGGTCTTCGTTGATAAAGGGGATCGCGATCAGCGCGATGGTGACCTGCACTAACCCAATGCTGGTGACAATGCGTGTGGCACCCGAAATGTCGGAGATGGCTTGTTGGACAAAGAAGGGACGCTGGATGGCGCTGACGAAAATAGCGGGCAAGCCGTTGATGGTAAAGGCACGCGGGGCTTGGATGACCCGACCGCGGTTGGAGGCGATCAACGCCCCTAAGGTCGCTGACAAATTACCCCGCACTAACCCGATGTTGATGCTGCCGGCAGAGGACATGCCCGAGGTGACGGCGGTGACTTCAGTGCCGGCGACCGACCAGTCAATGCCGACGATGTCTTGAAAACCCGTGACAACTGAGACGAACTGGGATTCAATTTCCACTTGGTCTGGAGGCACATCAATGAGGGCGAGGATGCGTCGCAGTTCTTCAATGGCTTCGGCAGTGCCCCGCACCAGAATAGCGTTTTGTGTGGGGATACCGACAATTTGTTGGATGCCGGTGATGAAGGATGCGATACCCGCGCCGGCACCGCCCAAACCGAACCCACCGACACCCCCGATGCCACCGATACCACCAACCCCGCCGACACCGCCGAAACCGACGCCAGGCTGTCCAAACCCACCGATACCGCCGAAGCCGACGCCAAACTGTCGCGCCACCTCACCGATAGGAGACGGCACGCGTGTGAACGGGTCAACGGGCAAAGCGTTTACCCCACCCGCTACAGGCGTTGCTACTGGTGCCGTCGGCAAACCGCCGCGCAATGAGGGTTGGACATCGTTTGGTGTAACGCCCGCCGACGAGGTGCTGAACGAGTTATAGAGCTGCCGATACTGTGCCGCCACGATGTCGTGAATGGTTTGATAGGTGGATATGCCTTGAGACGGGATCCCCAATAAGAAACAGGCATCGGCGACAGGAATGTTACGCACCCGCAAAAATTCAGTGATAACAGGTTGTGGCGCAGGCTGCAGTCGCTCTTGCCATTCGGTCGGCGACACGACACGCGGCGTCGCAGGGAGCGGTTGATCTACTTTTGCCGGCTCTTTTTTCGCCGGTTCTTTGTCTCGCCCTGACGGCGTTGGCTCAACGGGTTTCGGCTCTTCAGGCGGGCGGCGGGTGATCAGGAAAACGCCATTTTCGTAACGCCATTGCAAACCAGTCTGTTGGACGACAAAGTTCAAAATCTCGCTGACCCGTTTGTTCACCAAGCGCAACCGTCCGATCGGTAGCGCCAAAACATCGGGCGTCGCTGAATACTGGGCGTTGCTAAACAATAAGTCCAGCACTGCCCCGACCGTCGCCGAATCAAACTCTACCAATGGAATGACAGGGTCATCTTTGGGGTCAATTGTTTGCTGCGACCAAGCCACTGACCCTGCGAGCACCACTAACGCCAACCACACACTCAGACAGGAACGCCCGACCATCGTTCTTCCCCCCACTCTGCACTTGCTTGGGATACAGCGGCTAATAGCCGAATCTGCCACCGAAGCCGCCGAAGCCACCCAACCCGCCACCAAAACCGCCCAAACCACCGAAGCCGCCGAAGCCGCCAAAGCCACCTAACCCGCCGCCAAAACCGCCCAAACCACCGAAGCCGCCTAAGCCGCCGAAACCGCCGAAACCGCCGCCGAAACCGCCTAGCCCGCCAAAGCCACCACCGAAGCCGCCAAAACCGCCTAAACCACCAAAACCGCCAAAGCCACCAAACCCACCGAAGCCGCCCATGCCGCTCGTGAGGGGGCTAAAGTAAGGCAAGACGATTGTCCCGCCGAGCAACAGACTGCCTGTGTAGGCGTCCAAGAACCGAAACCGCAGGCGCTCCCAAGTGTAAGCGGTGGTCTCGCCGCCGGTGGACAATGTAGGCGTGCGAATGGGTGGCTGTTGCGTTTGACCAGACGCCAACGGGGTTGGTAACGCCGCACGCGGACGCAATTGCACCGTTTTCGTCGCCGGATCGTAGCCGAACTCTGCGTTCAATTGATTGGCAATCTCTTGCAAGATGTCGCGCACCGTTCGGTTGGTCATCCGCAGGTTCACATAGCCGCCGACACCGGGTGCGACGGAGAAATTTAACCCTGTCTCGTCGTGCAACAGGTTGATGATGTCCGACAGCGCAGCGTTGTCCCAGTTGACCTCTGGAATGACCTTGTCCAACTCAGACCCCGCCTGTTGGGCAAGCGCTATTAACGGCAGCGTAAGCAAAGCGGCGACAAGCCCCAAAGTGCGCACCGTTGGTCACCTCCGCATCGGCAATTGTAACGGGGCGGTTGTAAAGCGTCAAGGTTCACTCTCCCCCATAGCCACCATAACCACCGTATGGGGCGCTTGGTCCGTAAGGGACAGGTGAACCGCCAACGGGGGCAGGTGGCGTGGAACGGCGTGGGACGACGATCTCCTCCCCTGCCCCACTGCGCAAAGTTACCCGGTCGGGTTCTACTTTGGTCACAGTGTAAGTGACCCCATTCACCTCTACGGTGCTCCCTGGTTGCACCACACGGGTGCGTCCGGTGGGCAACTCCACGATGGCACTGACGCGCTGTCCAGACATCATAAACCCAGCCATGCGCCAGCCACTTGCATCGGCTGTAGGGCTCGGACGCGCCGCAACTGTCGGCGCGAGGTAAGAGCCGAAGTTAACGGTCGGCACCTGCTGCAGGCTTAACATCGGCAAGCGGCTCAACGGTTCTTCGCGCGTCAGCGCCGGCTCTTGAGCGTAAGTCGTGCCTGCTGAGGCAGGCGGCACCGCCGGCACAACAACGGGCAAAACGGTGCGCGACGGCTGGGGCGCAGGCAAGGCAGCGAACGGGTCGCCGCGCCCTGGCTCTGGCGGTCGGGTCAGTTTGCCTGGTTGAGGTCCTGTCGGTGCTGGAGGCGTCGGCGTCGTAGGTTGGGTAGGCACGGCACCGGGTATGCCCGCCAGTTCAGGGGCGACAAACTCCGGCGGTGTCCCTGCTGGCACACCGCTAGGTGACGGTGCCCCCATTTGTGGCGCCGTGGCAACGCCGCTGGGGGTCGGTGCCGTCGCCGGCGTCGGTGGGCGATTGCTGCTCACTAACCACCAAATGACAAATGCCAAAGCCAGAACAATGACAGCGATTAAGCCGATCGTTAAGGCTTTTTGCTGGTTGGACATTTGTTGCCATTGTTGCATCATTCCATCGGTGCACCTCCGTGCACGCCCATTGGCGCTGCCCCCGGACCGCCAACGGCTTCAGGTGCTCCAACGGCTTCGCCCTCAGGACCCAACATCGTCGTCGGTTGACCTGTCGGTGTCGGTCCCAACAACTGCTGGAACCGCTGCATGAGGTCTGGCGGCACTTCTTTGCCTTCCATGATGAGCCGCTCTATGGGTGTTTCCACGAGGGCGTAGATTTCAATGGGGATTGTCGCCCTCACTTTACCATTCGGTAACAACTGAAACTGAGGCACCTGAACGACGATGGGGCGGGTGAACCGAGGCAACTCCTCCATGAACCGCAAGATGTTGCCGAAGCGCCCATCTACCTGCAAGGTCATTTGCCCCCACCGAAAGAAACCGTTGGGCTGCGGTGTGGGCATTTGCAAAGACGCCAACATATATTGCGGGATACTGGCGTAACTGAGGTCCAGATCGTGGCGTGTCGCCAACTCAGCCAAGAACTTGCGCAGGTCGCGCTCAAAAAACCCCTGCGACTCTTGCTGAAAAGCGATGCCGGCTGCCCAAACTGCAGCGGGGTCAGTCGGATCAGGCAAGCGCAGCAAGACCAATTCGCTGCGAATTTGGCGCCACCGTTCGCGCGCTTGTTGGGCTTCCTGTTTTGCCTTCGCCAAGTCCTGTTGGGCTTGCTGGCGTTGGGCGATCGTAGCCTCTTGTTGGCGGATGTTTTCCTCCAACTGACGGATGCGGTCTTGTTGGGGACGAATGAGAAAGTAAAACACTGCCCCGCTGGCAATAGCGGCGACGATCACGCCGATAATTGGAACAACCCACCAAGGCATTTTCATGCTCGCGTCGCCTCCTGCAAGACCTCCGACGCTTTTTCACTCCTCACCCACTTCCGCACCGCGTCGTCCCCCTAAGCCACTGGGTGCGGCGCCACCCCCTGAGGGCGCGGTGCCGCCGCTGGGCGGCGCGCTTTCCATACCAGGTGCTCCCGGCGCAGGGGCACCCGGCGCCATCGCGCCAGGCGCCATGGCACCGGGCGCCATGGCACCCGGCATGCCGCCACCAGGCATTCCAGCGGGAGGTTGTGGGGGTTGGAGTTTCACAGCAATCTGAAGGGGGCGAGCCAATGTCGCTTGAATGATGAAGTAAACAGCATTGCGCGGGGCTGTCGGGTCACGCACGAACGACGCACTTGTCCCTGCGCCCATCGGTCCCATCCCCGGCATCATGGGCGGTGCGCTGGGAGCGCCACCGCCATGCATGCCCATACCGGGAGCCCCCATCCCGGGTGCACCCAGAGGGGGTGCGCCGGGCATACTCCCCCCATGTCCACCCATCCCCGGCGCTCCCATCGGCGCGCCGGGCGGACCTCCGTGCGCGCCCACGCCAGGCGGACCTCCCACGACGCCCGGCGCGGTCCCCGAAGGCTGTCCCGGTGTCGTCGGGGTTGCCGGCGCTGTGATCGCCTTTTCACCCGGCTTAGAAGGCGGCAGCACGGGTTGGAGGTTACTGCCCGAATAGACGCGACCCCGCCATTCAAAACTGATCAACTGAACGCTGCTGAACAAATCGGCTTGACTCAAATGGCTGAAAAAGTCCCGCAGCCGTTGCAAGGAAGTGGTATAGCCATGCATGATGACCGTCCTCACCTGCATGCCACCGGCGGCGGTCGGTGTCGCGCCTGGCATGGTTGGCATACCGGGCGCCTCAGGTCCCATCACCATCATCGGGGCGCCCGGCATCCCCATACCGGCTCCCATGGGCATTCCCGCACCCATCGGGGACGTTCCCGTGCCCCCGCTACCTTGCAACTGCAGTGCGGTCAACCGCACACCGCGCGGCACCCACGCGCTAATATCCCGTATCAATTGCGCCAACTGTCTGCCTGATTGCCGAATATCGTCCAACACGGCTAAGCGATCTGACAACGCTTTGACACCAGTTTGGATGGCTTGGGCTTGTTGTTGGATGCGGCGCACTTCATCGGCTTGACTCGTTTTCTCTTGCAATTCCCGTTCCAGCCGCGAGATCGTGGCGGCGTTACTTTGCCACCACACCCCCATGCCCATCAGGATGAGGATGACGACGGCAACGGTGCCGATAAGCGCCGCTGTCATCCGTTTCGCCGCTGCGATATGAGGCGGCATCAGGTTCAACTTCGGGACGGCAGGCATATTGCTTTTTCGCGCCCGCGCTGGCATCACCGTTCACCTCACTCACAGACACACCGAACGAATCGGCGCTTCAGAGAAGCGCCCTCCGATACACCCTTCACCTCGTTCACAGGTACGCCCAAAGGGCTAAGCCGACAGCGACCGCGTAGATGGGGGCTGTCTGCTCAATGTAATCGCGCCCTAATCGTCCGGCGACCGGCGCCACATCCATGTAGGCGAAGGGGTTCAACCGCTCGACGGGCACACCCAACTGATTTTCCAAGAAGCGGTCTAAATCCTTCAGTAGCGCGCCGCCGCCCACAAGGTAAATGCGCTGCACCGTCAAATTGGGGCGCTGCGATGCGAGGAATTCTACCGACCGCGCGATTTCGCCGGCTAAGTCCAAAAGGCGGTTGCTGATGGCGTTGTGAATCGTTATCGGCAGCGGCGGCGCCTCAGCAGGGGGCGTCGGTAGCCACTCAGCGCCTCCAACACTCGTCTCCCCTACCAGTGGCGTAAGCGACGGTTCTTGCTGGGCAGATGGGGTGAATTCCAGCGACGGCAATTGCGCCGCTGGCTCTGATGGCGTTGAACTCGGTGGGGTCGGCTCAAATTCCAACGAGAAATCCAATGTGGGCGCAGTAGCGGGCTGCGACGGCGGCGACGGTTCGGTAGGCAAGTCAAACGCAATGGTCGGCGGCGCCGCTGATTCCGCAGTCGGCAACTCAAAAGGCACCGGTTCCGCCGCAGGAGGTGACGGGGTCGTCGGAGGCAACACTTGCGTTTCCAGCCCTGTCGGCGCCGCAGCCGGAGGTGGAGCGGGAGTAGGATGTTCCACCCACGCCGTCCCCTGTTCTACCTTCAACCGCTCGGCTTCGTCCATGCTGACCCCCAATGCGTCCCGCAAGTCTTCGGTGAAATGGCGTCCACCGCTGGGCACCAAACGGGTGAAAATGAGTTTCGTCCCTTCTAAAAAGGAAATTTCAGTGCCCTCGTGACCGATGTTGACGACGATGTTGATTTGGTCCTCCCGCCCATCGCGCATCCCGAAACCTTGAGCGGCGTAAACGGCGCGCGCTAACGCCAACGGCTCCACTTCTACGCCCAAGGGCGAGAGCCCCGCCTCTTGCAGAGCCATCAAGTAGGCGTTGACCAAGTCTTCGCGGGCTGCGGCGAAGAGAACGGGAATTTGTTCGCTTTCACCGACTTCCTCGGGGTCTTTCAGAAGGGTGTAGGCTTGCACGGCTGTGCCAGCCTGGAAAGGTAGGTGTCGCTCTATTTCTAGCGGGATCGCCTGCATCAATTCGCGCCGCGTCATTTTGGGCAATTCCGTGACTCGCACGATGACCCCTGTTTGACCGCCGACTGCGATGACAGCCTTGCGGGTGCGCACGCCAGCGGCTTGAAGCATCCCCTTCACAATTTGCCCCACGACATCAGGTTGGATGACTTCACCGGAAACAATCGCATCTTGCGTCGGAGCAATCAACAGGTTCTGGACGGCGAAGGTGGACCCGCGCCGCACCAACTCCACGACCTTGATCGTATGGTTGCCCATATTGATGCCCAGCACACTGTTGGGCATGATGGATCACCGCACCTCTATTTTGACTGTTCAGCCGCTCAAATTGTGCCAGTCGGTGTCAGCGTCCGCAAGACTTGTGCCACATTCTTAGGCGTAACCGACAACACCGAAGGAGGCAGCCCGATATGGCGTTGGTGTTGGGTGTGGATGGCGGCGCAACTAAGACGGTCGCCGCTGTCGTGGATGCCCGCGGCAGCGTCCTCGCCGTCGGCACCGCCGGCGGCGCTAACCCACTGACATGGCGCGATGTCGCCTTTGAAAACATCCGGTCGGCTTGCGACGCAGCCCTGACCATTGCACAAGCGAACTGGGACGAAGTTGCCTTTGCGTTCATCGGAATGGCGGGGGCTGATGAACCGGGCTCCTCCCCACACCTGTTCGCTTATACCCAATTGCAGCAACGCTTGCCCATTCCCTTCACCCTTGACAACGACGGCATCGTCGCCCACGCTGGCGCCTTAGCAGGCGACGACGGCGTGGTCGTCGTCGCCGGAACAGGTGCCATCACCCTTGGCATCGCGGACGGCAAGCGCGTCCGCGTGGACGGCATGGGGCACTGGTTCGGCGATGAAGGCAGCAGCACTTGGATCGCATTGCAAGCCCTCCGCGCTTCCGCCCGCGCCCTTGACGGACGCGGTGCACCGACAGCGCTGGCAACCGTCTTGCCTAACGCGCTCATGGTCGACACCCTGCGCGACATCGCCACCTTGCTGGCACACGGCGATTTGACGAGGTTTGAATTGGCATGGGCTGCAACCGTCGTCGCACAAGTCGCCGAAGGCGGCGACCAAGTGGCACGGCAAATTTTGAACGACGCTGCCGACCGTTTGGCGGAAAGCGCTTTCGCCGCTTTGCGTCGCCTTGACCGTTGGGATTTGCCCGTCAGTTTCACAGGCGGCGTTTTTCGGTTGACGCCGACGATGCCCCATTTGTTTCGCACCGCGCTTTTGCGCCGATTGCCTGACGCGCGCATCGTTGAACCCCAATTGCCCCCGCACTTAGGTGCGGCGTTGCTGGCAGCCAAACATTGCGGCTGGCAAGTGAACGCCGCATGGTTGCACCGATTGGCGGAAACGGGCAAGCAATGGGGCTACTTTGACTTGGGCGCAGGGTTGGTGGAAGTGCTGCCGCGTTTGCTCTCCGAACAACGCAACCCTGCCTCCCTGTTCCTTGACCAACTGGATGTGGACGCCATCCTCACCCTCATCAACGACGAAGACCACAAAATTGCACCTGCCGTGCGGCAGGAAATTCCCGCTATCGCCCAAGCGGTGCGCTGGGCGGTGCGGGGATTGTCAAGGGGTGGTCGGCTCATTTATGTCGGCGCGGGCACCAGCGGACGCCTGGGCATCATGGACGCCGCCGAATGCCCGCCGACTTTCGGCACGCCTCCCGATTGGGTCATCGGCGTCATCGCCGGCGGACCGCACGCCGTTTTCCATCCCGTTGAAGGCGCGGAAGACGATGTAGATGCCGGACGCCAAGAGATGCAACGGCTCTGTGTCGGCGAAAACGACATCGTCGTCGGGCTGTCCGTTTCGGGACGCACGCCCTTCGTCATCGCGGCGATGGACGAAGCGAAAAAGCGCGGCGCAAAAACCGTCGCCATCACCGTCAACCGCGATGCCCCTATCGCAGCGGTCGCCGATCTCGTCATTGCGCCTGTCGTCGGTCCCGAAATCGTCGCAGGGTCTACGCGCATGAAAGCAGGGACAGCCCAAAAACTCGTCTTGAACATGATCAGCACTGCAACGATGGTTAAATTGGGGCGAGTCAGGAGCAACTTGATGATTGACTTAAGGACATGGAGTGTCAAGTTACGCGAACGGGCGAAACGCATCGTCGCTCAACTTGCAGGTGTCAGCGTGTCTGAAGCGGAACGAGCCCTTGAAGCCAACAACTGGGAAGTCCGAAAAGCCATCGCTTGGCTGCGAACGGGTAAGCGGTGCTGTGTTGAATAATGGGATGTGCTCGGAGGGCGGCTCTCCTGAGCCGCCAAAAGCGGCGCATCAGAGATGCGCCCGCCGAGGCGCCGAAGGTTCGTTCGGAGGGCGGCTCTCCTGAGCCGCC
>BEHT01000036.1 GCA_002898575.1 bacterium HR17 | reverse complement strand
AGCCAGTTGGATGATTTGAGCGATAATTTCATCGTCGCTGCTTCGGAGCAAAGTTGTCAAGGGCGAAGCAGTAATCTGCAGTTCGTCGCTTATGGCTAAACCGACCCACTTTTCACCGTAGTCAACTGCAAGGATGCGTCCCACAGCCGTCACCTCATTTACGCGTGCGGAGTTCGTGCGAGCATGTCAAAGGGTGACGAAGTTGTGCAGAATTTGCAAACCAAATTTGCTGCTCTTTTCAGGGTGGAATTGAGTGCCAAAAATGTTATCAATGGCGATGGCAGAGACAAACTCAATTCCATGTTCGGTTGTGGCAGCGATGACGGAAGGGTCATCAGGCACGGGAAAGTAACTGTGCACGAAGTAAACCATTGCACCATCAGGCACTCCTTTGAGAAGGGGTTCGGGTTTGCGGATGCGTAACGAGTTCCAACCCATGTGCGGAATGCGGATTCCGTCCCTTTCGGGAAAGTGAACGACTTTTCCCCTCACTAATTTCAAGCCTTCATACCGTCCCATTTCCTCACTTTCGTCAAAAAGCAACTGCAAGCCCAAACAGATTCCCAAAAGAGGTGTCCCTCGCTGAACGGCATCGCGAATAGCATCCACCAAACCCAATTGAGTCAAGTTTCTCATGCCCGCGCCGAACGCTCCAACTCCGGGCAGAACCAACTTGTTTGCCCTTATCACTTCGTCGGGATCGCTCGTCAGCGTCACTTGACAACCCAAAAACTCCAACGCTTTCCCCACACTTCGCAAGTTGCCAACGCCGCAGTCAATGACGGTAACGGTCATTACGCTATCCCCCTTCAAGTCAAGACTGTGTGATACTCTGAACGGGAATTATCCACTCACCACTCGCCTCATCGGATTTTCCCCACCGCTTTGAGCCCAACACGCATCATCACAAAATTGCCACTGCCAAATTGATGGAGCGCCTCTTGAAAAAGTTGCAACTCATCGTCTCCCAAAAGAACGCGCCCATCAAGGCAGACAGCGACAAATTTGCCCCAATATTGACCTTCCAATGGTTTCACATAGCGGTTGTAAATCGCTTCCATCTCCTCGTTGGTCGTTGGCAGTTTCAAATCAATCCCTCCTTTGCTTTTCAGTTCAAAGGAGCCGCAACTGTTCTGTCGGCTCAGGTTCCTTGACAGGAATTTCTTTGTTGACAGGTTTACCCCACAGGGTCAAGAATGGAGCGGCTCGTTTCAGGTGAACACCGAGCCGTTGCAAATCGTCGGCAGTGAGCAAAACACCTTCTTTTCGGGCTTTCAAAATTCGCTCAGCCGTCGCAGGCCCAATGCCCGGGACACGCAACAATTCCTCTCGCTCCGCCCTCGTCACTTCAACGGGAAAACGGTCGGGATGTTGCAGTGCCCATGCTAATTTCGGGTCTACATCCTGCGGCAAATTGCCCCTTTCGTCAAAAGGCAATTCGTCAAGTTCAAAGCCGTATTGCCGCAACAAAAAGTCAGCCTGATAGAGCCGATGTTCACGGATCGGCGTTTCTGCTGGCGCATTTTCAAGTTTCGTTCCGCAGATAGGACGGAAGGCGCTGAAGTAAGCGCGTCCCAAGTTGAACTCTCGGTAGAACTTGACTGTCGTCTCAAGTAACTCCTTGTCGCTTTCGCCGGCTGCCCCGACGACAAATTGCGTCGTGCTGGACAGCACGGGCGGCAGCGACACTTCCGCCAGTTCGTCTAGATCTGCCAACCACCCTTTACCGATGCGGTGGACAAGCCCTTTGCGCTCCAACCATTCCAACCGCTTTTGCGTGATGACTTGGGCGATGTGCTGCAGCGTCGGCAGCATTTCGTCCTGGAAACTTTTATCAGGTGCGATGGCTTTGAGCCTTTGTGCGTTGGGCGCTTCGGCGTTGACGCTGAGGCGGTTCGCCCACCTCGCCGCTTCCCTGACGGCTTCAGGGGAAGCGCCGGGCATGATTTTCAGGTGGATGTAGCCGCGAAAGCCATAGTGGGTGCGCAAGAGTTTCGCCGTGTCGTTGAGCAACTCTTGCGTCGTGTCGGGGTCGCGCACGATGCCGCTGGACAAAAACAAGCCGTTGACTATGCCCGCTTTGTGCATCGCCATGAACAGCCGCGCCATCTCGTCGGGCTTGAAGGAAACGACGCGGTGGTCGCAGTAGGCAGCGATCGGGCAATAACGGCAGTTTTTGATGCAGGCGTTGGTCAGCAGCGTTTTAAGCAAAGGCATCGTGCCGCCGGGCACTTTGGCGTGGTAGATGCTTTCGCGCAGCCGCTGCTCTTTGAGTCGGTGCACCGCCCGTGCCGAAACGCTTTTGCCCCCTTCGCACTCAAAGGCGGCGTCACTGACGAGCGTTTGCAACTTCTCAGCGGCATCCATGCACCGTCACCGCCCTCATTCCTTTTCTGCCCATTCGTAAAGGTAGGTCGCCAACTCTTGGCAACGGGGCACGACGGCGACTTTTTCCCGCCACCGTTGCGGGATGGCATCCAGCCCGCACTGGGCGCCCATCAGTGCGCCTGTCACGGCAGCGTTGGTATCGGTGTCGCCGCCCAAGTTGACGACGGTGACCAACGCTTCCTCAACATCGTCGTGGTGCCACCACGCCCAAAGAGCACATTCCAAGGTGTCCAGCACAAACCCGCTGCACGGCACTGCGTCGGCGGATTTTTGCCAAATGCCTTGAACGCGCTCCAACAACTCGTGAGGCGCATGCGCCATGACTTCCATCGCAAAACTGAGGGCATCGTTTTTGTCCCAACCGCGCAAGACGCGCGCCAGCACGCAATTGAAAAAGGCGCACGCCGCCCGACATAGCGGGTTGGGATGCGTCAGTCGCGACGCTTCGTGGCTGTATTCCAGCAAACCGCCGATGTCGCGGTAGTAGCGCAAACCGATGGGCGCGCACCGCATCAGCGACCCGTTGCCCGCCGTCCAAGGCGCGTACTGACGCTCCACTTGCTCAACGGCATCGCGCCAAGGGACACCGCTATCAACCAATGACAACACCCGTTCCGTGTGAACGCCGATGCCGAACGGGTCGGTGCGATACCAACGCAGCAATCGGCGCATCACATCGTCGGCGTCAAAATGCCCCAACTCCGCAAGACTTTCAGCGAGAGACAGCGTTTGCATCGTGTCGTCAGTGACGCTGCCTGCCGAGCGGGGACCGTCCACCATCTCCCGCAAAACGCCGAAACGCTGGCGAATTTGCTCTCGCGTCCATCCTTCAACGGGCATGCCCAAGGCGTCACCGACGGCGACGCCGACTAAACAGCCCTGAAACCGTTGCAAGCGGCTGAGGTCCATCGCGGGTCACCCGCTTTTACATTTTGGGACGGGGCAACCAAACGGCAAAGGTTGTGCCCTGCGCGCCGGCGTGGGCGAAATCCGTCAGGCGCCACCGAAACCGCTGCCCCGCTGGTGTGACCCCTTCGGTCTCAAATACCCTCTCACCGCCCCAAAGGGCATCGTCGGTTACAGGTGATATCTGCACGGGCAGTGCTGTCGCGTTTAGAGATGGCACCGTGACAGCGGTAGCGGGTAGCGCTCCAGTGGGCAAAAAGCGCTCGTCGGCTGCCAGTACCAGCGGACCGAACATCAGCGCGATTTTACCCTCGTTGGTGTGGGCGCCCTCAACTATGCGCAAACGCATCGGCAATTCCAACCGCACGACATCGCCGTCTTGCCATCGGCGATGTAGGGTGTGGTAACCGCTCGGCGCTGTCGTTGTCTCCTCGTTGACCGCGATGCGTGCTGTCCCGCACCAATCGGGCACACGCACCCGCAGCGCAAACTCCGCCGGTTGCACAAGGTGAAAGCGCAAAGTGATGGCACCATCGTAGGGATATGCCGTCTCTTGCACGATACGGAGACCGCGGTCAGGCAGATGCAGTTCGCTGGGCGTGTAAAGATTGACCCGAATAGCGCCATCGGTGTCCAGCGTGTAAACGAAAGTCGGCAGCAGCGCGATGCCGCGCGGTCCGCTGGACGCACAGCAGTTGATGTCGCTGCGATATTGCTTGCGCCCTTCCAACGGCGTGAAGTAGCACCAACGGGCACCGTCGGGATGTTGAGCGGCAAGCAGGTGATTGAAAACGAGACGCTCGGCGATGTCCATGTAGCGGGCATCGCCGCTGAGGCGAAACAGTTCTAGCGTCAGTTGCAGCAGCGTCACCGTCGTGCAAGTTTCGGCGACATTGCCGTCGTTGGGCAACTGGTAGTCGGGTTGAAAATGCTCGTTCAAACTCGTCCCGCCCGTGATGTAAAGGTGATGCGCCACGATGTCGTCCCACGCCCGTTGCGCTGCCAGCAACAGCGCTGCGGCTTCGTCACCTTTTCCTGCGTCCCGCAAAACCCGATACAGTTCCAACCCACCGACAAGGCAACTCATCATCTCGTAGGCTTTGGCGTTGGCAGTTTTGTGGACATCGCCGTGCGTTAGCAAACTGCGGAGCAGCTTTGGTCCGTGGGGTGAGTGCTCCCATGCCCAGACGATGTAGCGACAAAAATCCAAGTAGCGGCGGTCGCCTGTCGCGCGATAAAGCCACACCATCGGCTGCAACACCGAGCCCGACGCCATGCCGACATGCGTGCTGCGCTCCATCAAGTCCAATTGCCCTTCGCCCGTCCCGAAGGTGCGCGCCAGCAAATCGGCGGCTTTGCGCGCCGCTTCCAACGCCTTTTTTGCCAACTCGCCATCGTCCGTCCCGCGCCCTGTATCCTGCGTCCCGTTCAAATAACTCAGCAACCCGATGAGCACATACTTGTGCACCCAGACATCCCAACCGCGTTCGCGCTCCATCGTCCAACGCGTTGGCGAGTCGTAAGTGCCCAGGTAGCCGTCGGGCTCTTGCGTCGCGATCAAGTCGCGCACGATGCGGTCTATTTTCCCTTTCAGTTCGGCGTTGTCGGTGTTCAACCAAGTCAGGACGGCGGCGTGCAACCATTTGCCGACATGCTCACCGATCCACGCTTGGGCGCCGGGGCGTTGCCGAAAACCGCTGAGCAACGCCACTTCGCTCATCGGTAGCAACCTGTTGCGCTCGTTGACGCCGAACCGATATCCCAACAAACCGCCCAGCCGCACGCGCTGGGGCGGCGCAAATTGCGTGACATCGTGTGCCGTCGCCATCGCACTCACCACCATCGTTGCAAAAATTGCCGACCACCATCGGGGCATGGCGCTCTCCCCTCGCTATGACGGTGACAGCGGAACCGTTGCAAGGCGCGCTCTGTATGGTGCACATCAAGTGCGCCGACATCTGCGACAAATTTTGCGGCGGAGGTGACGGGGATGGTTAAAGTCGGCTGTTGCTGGCTTTACGCCATCAGCAAATACGGCTACCCGCCGTCCATCGCCGACACGCTGCAGGCGCTGCGGGACATGAAGGCGCTGGGCTTCAAGTATGTGGAACTGGAAGGTGTGCGGGAAGAGAACCTACGGGAAGTTTACGCCCACCGCCACGACTTGAAGGCGCTTTGCGACGATTTGGGGCTCACCGTGGACAACTTTTGCCCCGTCTTGCCCGATGTCGTCAGTTTGGACGAACGCCGACGGCAGCACGCTTTGGCGCTCTTTGACTTGGCGTGTGAACTGGCAAACTTTTTCGGCTGCACGACCATCCAAACGGACTCCTTCACACCGCCGCTGGAGTTTGAAGGGACTGCGCCTTACAAGCAAACGGTGGACTTTGGCATCCAGTTCCGGGTCAAAGTGGACCCGCAGTTTTCGTGGGAGCGGCAATGGCAAGTGCTGGTGGATAGTTTCCGCCTTTTGGCGCAAAAGGCTGCCGATGCCGGGCTGAAGTTTTGTTTGGAGCCGCGCGTCGGCGAGATGATCAGCAACACCGACGCAGCGTTGCGCCTGTTTGACCATGTGGGGCACGCCAATTTGGGCTTCGTCTTGGACACAGGGCACTTGCACGCACAAAAGGAAATCCTGCCGCTGTCGGTGGAAAAGTTGGGCAAACGCATCTTTTATGTGCACCTTTCGGACAACGACGGCAAGACGAACGAACATCGGGGCTTGGGACACGGGACAGTGGACTTTGAGGGCGTATTTGCGGCGCTGAAAAAACACGGCTTTAACGGCATGGTCGGCTTGGACATCGGGCGCATCCCCGACTTGGACGACGCCGTGCGACGCTCCCGCGATTACCTGCTAACGCTACTGGAACGCATGGGCATCCCTTACGATGCCTGATTTGTCCGAGGGTGTGCCTCCAGAGCGCCGATGGTCGTGAGGACACAGCTCTTTTAAACCCCGTCGTGCCCTTTGCCGATACCTTTCTGGTAGGCGCCGCACGCCGTTGGCGACGGCGTGGCGGTTCAATCGCAATGGCTTGCCAGAAAGGAGCGGCAGATGATGTTGCAATCGCTCTTTCGCCCTGCCGTCGCGTTGATGCGTCGCGTGGACTTCAAACGCCGCATCTTGCTCATCGGCGGTGCGTTCACCTTGCCTATTCTGGTCACCGCCTACCAACTGGATGCCCAATGGCGTTCGGACATCGCTTTTGCCCGTCAGGAACTCAAAGGCACCGAGTGCCTCAAGCCCCTTTTACCCCTCATCCAGCACATCCAACAACATCGCGGTGCCGCCGATGGGTTTCTGTCGGGCGATGCGTCCTTCAGGACGACGATGCAACAAAAGCAGTCGGAAATCGCCGATGACATGAGAGCCGTTGACGCCGTGATGGCGAAATATGGCGACGAGTTCAAACTCAAGGACAAGTGGGACGCCGTCAAGCAGGAGTGGCAAACGCTGCAAAGCCAAGTGGAACGGCTGTCCCGTGCCGAGAGTTTTCAGCGCCACACCGAGTTGGTCGACAAAATCCTCACCCTGCGCCAAGACATCGCCGACGCATCCGAACTGTCCCTTGACCCTGAAATGGACACCTACTACCTGATGCTGGCGGTCGTCCAACGCTTCCCCGATGCCGCCGAGCAGATGGGACGGGCAAGGTCAGAAGGCACCGCGGCGCTGGCGGACAGGAAGTTGAACGCCGAAGAGCGGGCGAAGTTGACCGCTGCCTACGAGTTGGCATCGCGGCAAAAGCGGCGCGCTTTGGCGGGCTTGGAGCGGGCGATGAACTACAACCCGCAATTGAAAAGCCGCATTGAGCAGGCAGTGCGCACGGCGCAGGAGAAAGCCGACGCCTTTTTGAACCTGCTTAACGAGCGGGTTTTGCAAGCGGCGCAACTGAACCTGTCGCCGCAAGAGTATTTCGCTGCGGCGACGGCTGCCATTGACGCTTTGTTTGACCTGACCAAAACGCTTTCGGCGGAACTGGACAACCTGCTCAACGCCCGCGTCCAGAAACTTGCCCGCCAACGCGCCCTCATCTTGACCGTCACTCTTGCCTTTATCGCCCTCGCCTTCGGGCTCTTTATCGGCTTCTACATCGCCACGACCGACGGCTTACAGCAGGTCATCGGCAATGCCCGAAAACTCAGCGACGAAGTGTTTCCCGAGTTGGTCGCCGCACTTCAACGCTTGGCAAACGGTGACCTTGCCTACCGCGCTCACATCGTCGTCCCCCATGTCGCGCTGGACAGTGCCGATGGCACGGAAGAAGGGCGTTTGCTTAAAGCATCCGCCCAACTCGCCGACAGCGCCCAAAAGATGGTGGACGCTTATACGGCTTCGTCGCAGCAGTTAGCCCAACTCGTTTTGCAAGTCAGCCAAGTCGCGCAAAGGTTGGGCGATGTCAGCGATCAAATGGCGACCGCTACGCAGCAAGTCGGCGCTGCCGTCACGCAAATTGCCAACTCCGTCCAGCAAAGCGCACAAGGTGCAACGGAGCAAGCGGCAGCGGTCGCCCGCACGCAATCGGCGTTTGAGCAACTCAACCGTGCCATTGAAAGTATCGCCAGCGGCGCGCAAGAGCAAGCCAAACTCGTCAGCGATTTAGCCCGCGCAACGGACACCATCCAGCAAGTTTTGCAGGGCTTCACGCATGTCGTCTCCGAAGGTGTAGCAGCCGCCACTGAAGCGCAGCGAGTGGCTGCCGATAACGCCCAACGGCTCAAGCGGATGCTGTCGGCGATGGAGACTATTCGCGGTGCGGTGGAGACGGCACGGCAACGCGTGGAAAGCATGAACCGCTTGATGGCGGACATCGGAAAGATTGTCAGCACGATCGCGGACATCGCCCAGCAGACGAACTTGTTGGCGTTGAACGCCGCGATAGAAGCGGCGCGAGCGGGTGAACAAGGGCGGGGCTTCTCGGTCGTCGCTGACGAGGTGCGGAAGTTGGCGGAACGCTCGGCGCAAGCGACGAAGGAAATTGCCGATTTGATCGCCACCGTCCAGCAAGGAGCCGAAGAAAGCGTCAAGGCGATGGAAGCGACTTATCGGCAAGTAACCGAAAGCACCGCCGCCGTCGGCGAAGCAGAACAAGCGTTAGGCAGCATCGTGGAAGCGGTGAGCAAAGTGCAATCGCAAAGCGCGGAGTTGGAACAAGCGCGGCAAGAAATGACGCACGCGTTGGAGCAAGTGTTTGGTGCGGTGCAGCGGTTGTCGGCGATCGCCGAGCAGAACGCCGCCGCGACGGAAGAGTTGGCGGCGACGGCAGCGGACATGAACGAGCAGGTGCGCAGTGTGGCGACGGTGAGCGAGCAAACTTCGGCGGCGATGGAAGAAGTCTCGGCGGCGACAGAGGAAATCAGCGCACAAGCGGAGGAAGTGGCGGCGAATGCCCAACAGGTGGCAGAGATAAGCCGACACCTGTTGAAGGCTGTCCGCCAATTCAAACTCAGCGACGAACCAGAGACAGAAGCGCCTGTTGCCAAGCGGGAAGGCGACGGTTACACCGTCCGAGCGTTGGCGCACCGGTGACCCGAAGAGGTTCAACGCCCTAAAAAGGCTAAGGAGGCACGGGCGATGCAAACAGCGGAAGCCAAGCAGCAGGAGCGCCACATCGTTGTCTTTCGGCTCAATGGGACGCTGTTTGCATTGGACATCCGCAATGTGCAAGAGATCGTTCAGCAGAGCGACATCGTCCAGGTGCCCGGTGCACCGCTGTTCATCTTGGGCATCGTCAATTTGCGCGGACGCATCATGGCGGTCGTGGACACCAAACGCCTTCTGGGCATCGGCGCGACGCCCGCCGACAAAGCGTTGGTCATGGTCACTCAACTCGGCGAGCACCTCGTCGGATTCACCGTTGACGCGGTGGAGCAGGTAGCCCGCATCACGCCTGACATGGTGGAGCCGATCGGCGATTTGGTCACACCCGAGGAAGCGCGCCGCTTGGAAGGCGTTTTGAAATTGGACGGCAGGTTGGTGTTGCTGCTGGACGCGACGCGGCTGATAGATGAAGAGACGGTTGTCGCGGCGATGGCATCGTAGGCGGAGCCGCATGCTGCGCCCCGACGACGAAAGCATCCACGCCATTACCGACCTGTTGCGCAAAGGGTGACGGAGCGTGGAACTGACGCCCGACGAACTGGCGCTCTTTGTCGCTGAGGCGGAAGAACATATCGCTATCTTGGAAGACAGGTTGCTGCGGCTGGAACAGGAAGGTGACGCCGCACTCATCGCTGAGTTGTTTCGCTCTGCCCACACGCTTAAAGGTTCGGCAGGCGCCGCAGGTTTGACAGCGATGAGCCAACTCGCCCATGCGATGGAAAATTTGCTGGAGCAAGTGCGCAAGGGCGAACGCAGCGTCACCAGCGATTTGGTGGACGCATTGCTTGCGGGCGTGGATGTGTTGCGGGCGATGGTCGTCGCCGTGCGGCAAAAGGCGTCGCCGCCTGACCCGTCCGCTCTCATTCGCCAACTGAGCGCGTTGGCAGAACGACCGCCAAGTGAACAATCTGCAAGTCCTCCTGCAGAGCCCCCGTCGTTAACGGGCGAAATCGCGGCGACGCTTAACATCTTCATCAAGCCTGAATGCCCGATGCCTGCAGCGCGGGCGTTTCAAGCCTACCTGACGATGAGCCGTTTCGGTGATGTCGTCCACCTTGACCCGCCGGTCAGCGAAATCCAAGTGGGGCGCGCCAAGTATCGCGTCGTCGCCCAAGTGCTTTTGCCCGACGCCGCAGCGTTAGCGGAGTTGGTGCAGGAGTTGAGCCGCTTTGACGATGTGGTCGTGGAGGTGCAGCGACAGCAGGAAGGGCGCAAAGTCAGCGAGATCGTGACGGCTGAAAAAGCAGCGGAAAGCCCGGCAGCAGCACCGACAGAGTTGCAAAGCGTCCGCGTCTCCATTGAGCAGATGGACGCACTGCTGAACTTGGTCGGCGAGTTAGTCATTGAGCGGGCGCGCTTGGAACGGGGCGTCAAAAAAGTCACAGAGTTGAACGGCAACGGCATCGCCGAGGAGTTGCAGGGCGTCACAGAGCGCGTGAGCCGCATCGTCAGTCAGTTGCAGGAAGCGTTGACGCGAACTCGCATGGTGCCGCTGAGCGTCGTGTTCGGGCGGTTTCCGCGACTGGTGCGGGAGTTGGCTCGCAGTATGGGCAAGCGGGTCCAGTTGCGCATCGCCGGCGAAGACACAGAAATTGACCGCGCGTTGGTGGAAAAACTGAACGAGTGCCTCGTCCATCTCGTCCGCAACGCCCTTGACCACGGCATTGAGCCGCCCGATGAGCGCGCCGCAGCGGGCAAACCCCCCGACGGCACATTGGAAATCGCAGCGTCGCAATCGGAAGGCAGCGTGATCGTCGTCGTGCGCGACGATGGGCGGGGCATTGACCCGAATAAATTGCGGCGCAAAGCCGTTGAACGCGGGTGGCTGACGGATGAGCAAGCCGGCGCACTCAGCGACGAAGAGGCGCTACAACTCGTTTTCCGTTCAGGCTTCAGCACAAAAGAGCAAGTCAGTGAGGTGTCAGGGCGGGGCGTCGGGATGGATGCGGTGAAAGCGGCGATGGAGCAAATCGGCGGGACAGTGGATGTCCACTCCCAAGTCGGTGCGGGCACGACAGTGACGCTGCGGTTACCCTTGACCCTTGCGATCATTCCCGCATTGTTGGTGCGCATTGGTGGGCGGTTGTTCGCGTTGCCGATGCACAGCATCACGGAAGTGCTGGATTTGCAGCGGGCGGACATTCAAGTAATCGGACAAAGCGAAAGGGTGCTGATGCTGCGGGGTAACCCCTTGCCCCTCTGTTCGTTGGCGCACCTTTTAGGCATCCACGATGGCGAAGGCGAACGGACAGCCGTGATTGTGCGGCAGCGGGAGCGCTTGGTGGCGATGGGCGTGGAAAGCGTGGAAGGCAAGGACGAAATCGTCATCAAGCCATTGGGCTACCCGCTGCACACCCTACAGTCGTTCATCGGCGCGACCATCTTGGGCGATGGCAGCATCGCCCTCATCGTTGACTTGAACGGTGTCGTTGCAAGGAGGTGACGGACGGTGGCGGAAATGACTGCGACGGCAATCCAAGCGGCAGGGCAAGAGTGCGAGGAGGCGCTGGCGCAGTTTCTCGGGACGGCGGTGGCGTTTGTGCCGCAACAATGGGTGGAGCGGGGCATGGACGAGTTGGTGGAAGCGGTGGCGCAGATGGATGTAGCGCAGGAAACCCGCCGCACTATCGTCGTCGGCGTTTACGGGTGCGTGCAAGGTTACTTGGTCTTGATGCTGGCGCCGCAGGACGCCGAGCGCATCGCGGACTGGGTCTTGGACGGCGCCGATGACCCGAAATTGCGCGAGTCCGTGTTGGCGGAAGTGGGCAATTTGGTGACGGCGCGGCTGTTGATGGGGTTGAGCAAAGAGTTGCAGCTGGTCAGTGAAGCGCTGCCGACACCGCCTGAAACCCACACCGATTTTTCGGGCGCGTTGCTGGAAAGTTTGGTGGCGCTGATGGCGGCGCAAGGGTGCGACCGCCTTGTGCATGCCGTCTGGCGATTGCAAATCCATTTGCCCGAGGGCAAACCCGCTGGCGGAACGGCGCACTTTTTCTTGCCCCTTCAGAGCCCATAGCGCAAGGGGCAGAAGGTGATGGAAACAGAACGCGTTGTCGGTTTGGGCGAAGTGGTCGTCACCGATGACCCCCGCCTGACGCTGGTCGTGCCGGGTGTCGGGTCGTGCGTCATCGTCGTGGCGTATCACCGCCGAGCGAAGGTGGCAGGCATGGCGCATATCGTGTTGCCGTCCAGCCAGCAATTTCATACCGCAGCGGCAAAACCGTTGTGGTTCGCTGACATCGCCGTCCCGCACCTTTTAACGCAAATGGCGCAACGGGGTGCGGTGCGCCCCCGTTGCGCCGTCATCGGCGGAGCGAATATGTTGCAGACCATGCAGCGTGCCAGCAGAACGGCGTGGAGGAACATTGGGGCGATGAATGTGGCAGCGGTGCTGGGCGCATTGCACTTAAAGGCGGAGATCGTAGCGCAGTTCGTCGGCGGCGCCGCCGGCTGGGTCGTGCGGCTGCGCGTCGCCGACGGCACGGTAACGGTGCGCAGTGGGCAAGGTGAAGTCCACCGCATCGCTTTGTGACGGCAATGGAGAGCCCGACAATGGGAGGCTGGTCTATGCCGAAAGTGCTTGTCGCAGACGATGCGGCATTTATTCGCATGAAGTTGCGCAAAGTGCTGGAAGAGTTGGGCTTAGAAGTCGTGGAAGCGGCTAACGGAGCGGAAGCCGTTCGGCAGTTTCAAGAACATCGCCCCGACCTTGTGCTCTTAGACATCACGATGCCCGAAATGGACGGGTTGAGCGCGTTGAAATCGGTCATGCAACTGGACACCACAGCGCGGGTCGTCATGGTCAGCGCCCTCGGGCAAGAGAGCGTCGTCATGCAAGCGTTGCAAGCGGGTGCCAAAGACTTCGTCGTCAAGCCGTTTCAACCTGAACAAATCAAGCAGGTCGTCCAACGCTGGCTGAGCCAATGAAAAGGTGGGAGAGCAAATGGAGCGTTGGTGCAAAGTCGTCGTCGTGGACGATTCGGCGTTCATGCGGATGGCGATCTCGCGGCTGCTGAGCGAAGACGCTGAGATTGAAGTTGTCGCTACCGCCAGTAACGGGGCAGAGGCGCTGGAGGTCATCAAAACGGTGCGCCCGTCCGTCGTGACGCTGGATGTGGAGATGCCCGTTATGGACGGGTTAACGGTGCTGGACCGCGTGATGCGCGAGTGCCCGACCCCTGTCGTGATGGTCAGCGCGTTGACGAAGGAAGGGGCTGAAGTAACGCTAAGGGCGTTGCAGTTGGGGGCAGTGGACTTCATCGCCAAACCGTCGGGGTCTATCTCGCTGGACTTCCACAAGGTGCGGGACGAACTGGTGGCAAAGGTCAAGGCGGCGGCGCGGGCGAAACTGCGGGTGTTGTTGACGCCGGCTCGGCGGACTGCACCGTCCGTCGTGGCGTCACCGACGGAGTGGGCGGTCGTCGTCATTGCAGCGTCAACGGGTGGACCGGCGGCGGTCCGTTATGTCCTTTCCCAACTGCCGCCCCACTTGCCCGCCGCCATCTTGTTGGTGCAACACATGCCCATCGGATTCACGAAATTTTTTGCCAACAACTTGAACCAAGTTTCTGCGTTGCCCGTGCACGAAGCGCAAGACGGAGAGGCGGTGCGACCGCAGCAAGTTTACTTGGCGCCGTCAGGGTTTCATCTGCTCGTGGATCGGGGCGGTCGGTTGCGCTTGGACACTTCGCCGCCGTTGCACGGCGTTCGTCCCGCTGCCGACAAAACGCTGGACAGTGCGGCGCATGTTTTCCGCACCCGTTGCGTCGGCGTCGTGATGACGGGCATGGGCAACGATGGCGCCGTCGGGTTGCTCACGGTGAAAGAGAGGGGCGGACGAACGCTGGTGCAAGCACCCGAAACCTGCGTCATCCCCAGCATGCCCGAATCGGCGCTGAAGTTAGGTGCGGCGCAAGAGGGCGTGGCACTGGAGCGGTTGCCCCAACGCATCGCGGAAGTCGTGCAGGAAGTCATCGGGGCGTTGACAGCGACGCACGCGGTGCCCAAGTGACCTTTGAACGGATGGAACAAAGGCGGCTGCGCGCTAAACGCCGCCGAAGGGTGAAGCGTTCCGCTCCGAGGTGTTGCGGGTGACAGAGCAACAAATTCAACAGTTGAGCCGTTGGCTCAAACTGGACTTGAGCGCTTATCATCTGCCGCAACTGCGGCGTCTCATCGCTGCCTTCATGCAGCGCAACGGTTATGCCGATGTGGACCAACTGACGGCTGCCTTGCAAAAGGACGCGCAGGTGCGGCAACAGTTGCTGGACAGTTTAGGCATCAATGTCACCCAATTTTTCCGTGACCCACCGATGTGGGAAGTGCTGGCGGCGGAGGTGGTGCCTGAATTGCTCCGCCGATTTAAAGCCCTACGGGCGTGGAGCGCAGGTTGCTCTATCGGCAAAGAACCCTATTCGCTGGCTGCCGTGCTGCACCGGATAGACCCGCAGGGCGCTCACACCATCATTGCGACCGACATTGACGAAGCGGCGTTGCAACAAGCCCGCCAAGCCATTTACCCTGTCGGCGACCTGCGGGACATCCCGCCTGCCTATCGCTCGTTCTTTGAGACGCGGGATGGACAGTTGGTCGTGCCCGACAAGTTGCGGCGGATGGTGCGCTTTCAGCGGCTGAATTTGCTGAGTGACCCTTACTTGCAGGGCGTCCACCTGCTCCTTTGCCGCAACTTGCTGATTTACTTTCGTCCCGAAGTGAAACCGGAAATCTTCCACAGGTTCGCTCAAGCGTTGGTCAAAGACGGTGTGTTGTTTTTGGGCGCATCGGAAGTGTTGCTCAACCCAGCGGATTACGGTTTCGCCCCGCTGCGGTTTGGGTTTTACCGGCGAATGTGACGGTGGGTCCTGCTCGCGAGAGGTGTTCGCTTTTCCGCCGGCAAGAGGTGTGAGAGCCAAAAGCCCGTTTGGACGAAAATGTTTGGGGCGCCCGTTCAATGGCGACGCAGCGCTTGGGAAGGCAAGGCTCTCGCCCCACTGACATGTGGCACGGCGTCCGGCTCGCTCGCCACATTGCGGTGCAAAAAGATGTAAGCCCGCCGGGTATGTCGGCAGACGCGCCTGTTGCAACGGCGATGTGTAAGGTGAGCGGACATGGCGGAATTTCAGGACAAACTGTCGTCGGCGCAAGACTTGAACGATGTGGCGGTGTGGTATGCGGAAGTTGCCCAACTATTTTTGGTAGCGGCGATGGAAACGCTGGAGGGATTGGCGGAATTGCGAGCGGCGCGGGGCGCCCTGAGGTTCATTCGTTCCGCCTACACAGAATCCGACATCACCGTTGCCATCAGCGTAGATGGAGCCCTCAACGGTTTAGTGTTACTGGGCTTGAGTTACCGCACAGCCTTTCGGCTCTTGCAACATATGCTGGGAGAAGAGTTGGACAGCAACTTACCGATCAGCGACTTTTTGCAAGAGAGCGAATTAGCCCGCAGCGCCCTGCAGGAACTGGCGAACACGCTGGCGGGACGGGCTGCAATGCACTTGGAGGCGGCGGGCAAAGTGTGCATGATTTCACCGCCCCAGTTGACGATGCGGCGAGGCATTCTCTTGTCGCACCGTGACTTCCAGCGGTTGGTCATCCCGTTAGAGACACCGGTGGGAACGCTGCGGCTGGAAATTGCGTTGATGCCCGGCGACACCCAGGGCAACGGGGGCTGTCGCGACTTTTTTGTGGCGCAGCATATCGTCCGACCCCAGCAGTTCATCGCCCGCTACGATTTTGCCAATCCGGATCGTTTGGGACGATCCGTTTACGCACTGCTGCAACAGGTCCACGACCGCTTCCCACTCACCTTGAACCAGTTGATGACGGTGCGGGGGCGCGTCGGGGCGCGATTGTCGCCGTTGCGGTTGGAAAAGGATTCGTGCGCCCATTTTTTGCGGCGTGAATACGACTGGAGCGTTGCCGCTTTTTTTCAAGTCGTCGGGCATGGGGTGTGGGTGTTGGCGCTAAGCCGATCCATCGCTCTGTTACTGATTGACCGATGGCTGGGTGGACCAGGGCAAATGGGCGAACGCATTGCGACGGCGTGGACACCGCTGGAGCAAGCAGTGTTGCAAGCCGTGATGGCGACAGTCGGCGACGCTTACGCCATCGCGTGGACGCAAGTCACTGAGCAAGTCACCCTACGGCTGACGCATGTTCTTACGGGCGACTGGACGGCACAAGCGTCAACGATGTTGAACGAAGGGAGCGGGGCGCTCTTGCTGTCCCACCGCATACACATCGGCGAGGAGGTAGGTGTGTTGCAATGGTTGTTACCCGCTGATACATTGCTGGGCTTTTCCGAACGCCATCGGCGCACGGCATCACGCCCTTCTGCAACACCTCTGGCACGCAGCGTCGTGGTGACACTCCGTTGCGGTTGGCAGAGCGACCCAATACCGCTGCGGCAATTAGCCCAATTGAAGGTCGGAGACCTTCTGCCGTTACACCATCCGTTGGTGTTGTGGCACGACAACCGTGTGATCGGTACGGGCAAGCCGTTCCGCAAAGGTAACCGCATCGTCGTTCAAGTGATGCCGACAGGCGCCCGCTCCCCATTGACACCCTTCGGCGCTGACGGCAGGTGAGCGACCCTGTGCCTTTTAACGACGGTAGCGCAACACAAACTGCGTGAAAGGGCTGAGAGGGCGCAGTGTCAACGGTTGTGCCAGTTCGGGTTCTAAAAGGGCACGGGGTAAATGGTGAAGCAAATCGCCGGCGATCAGCGCCGTTTCCCCTTTGTCCCAACTGGCGATGTCGCCGGCTAACCCGTGCACGAACACGGCAGCGGCAACCGTTTCCGCCAGCGATATAGGCACCGGGCGGCGAAGGCGTTGTGCCAGAAATGCCGCAATGATACCCGTCAGCACATCACCGCAACCGCCCGTCGCCATTCCGGCGTTGCCTGTCGGGTTGACAAACAGCGTTCCATCGGGTGCAGCGGTGATCGTGCGGGCACCTTTCAAAACGACGATGGCGTTGCACTCGCGGGCTGCATGCACCGCTATGCCCACGCGGTCGCGTTGCACCGTTTCCGTCGTCGTTTGCAGCAGCGCCGCCATTTCGCCCGGATGAGGCGTCAGAACCGTCACCCCGTTGCGGCGCCGCAGTAACGCCGTTTGCCCCGCCAACGCCACCAGACCGTCGGCATCTATGACCAACGGTTTGTCGGTTTGGGCAATGAGTTGACGGACGAAAGTTTGCGTTTGTTCGTGCCGTGCAATCCCGCAGCCGACGGCGATGACATCTGCCCACGCAAGGCGGGGTGCCAAGGCTGCAAGGGCATCGGGGGCGATCGTGCCGCTCTCTGTTTCGGGCAAAGGCAAACTCATCACTTCCAGAGTCGCCGTCTCGGCGGCGAGGTTCAAACTCTTCGGTAACGCCACTTGCACTAACCCGGCGCCCGCTCGTAAGGCGGCTTTCCCCGCCATGAGCGCGGCGCCCGTCATGCCCGGCGCTCCGCCGATAACCAGAACGCGCCCGTAATCGCCCTTGTGGGTGTTGGGATGACGAGGCGGCATTGCTCGGGTGACGAGAGCGTGTGTCGTGACGAAGCGACGAACACCTAACCGGCTCAAAAGGGTTGGGGGGACACCCAACGAACCGACAAACAAATCGCCCGCATGTTCGGCGCCAGGGAACAACACCAAGCCAAGTTTGACAGCGCCCATCGCGACCGTTGCGTGGGCGGCGACAGCGACGCCGCAAACCTCGCCAGTATCGCTGTTGATGCCCGACGGGATGTCAACGGCGAGGACGCGAGGGGCATGTTCGTTGATGAGCGGGATGGCGTCGGCATAAAGCCCCCGCACTTCGCCGGTGATCCCCGTGCCCAGCAGGGCGTCAACGACTAAATCGGCGCGGCACAACGGCTCAGCGAGGCGCGTCAGTTCCGTCGCCGTAGTGACAGGTTGAACCGGCACGCCAAACTGCACTGCAGCGCGGTAGTTGACCGCAGCGTCGCCTTTCAGGTCGTTGGGAGCGGCGAGCAAAAAGACTCGCACTTGAAAACCGATGTTGTGCAAATGGCGCGCCAACGCCAGACCGTCGCCACCGTTGTTCCCCTTGCCACAGACGACCACGATGCGTTTGGGTGGGTCCAATTCAAAATGCTGCTGGACAACTTCGGCGAGGCGCAAGGCGGCGTTTTCCATCAGCACCAGCGAGGGCAAACCGGATTGCTCAGCAAGTTGGTCTAACTGGCGACTTTCAGCGGCGGTGACCAACGGGACCACGCTGCCTTACCGTCCTCCTTTCCGCAGGACAGCGCGCAATTTTTCAGCTTCTTCTTTGTCTAAGCGACGGGCGACGCCGGACTTGAGGATTTTGATGTCCACGCCGTCAGCGATGCGCAAAGTGACGGTGTCGCCGTCAACGGACAAGATGCGCCCGCAAATGCCGCCGGTCGTCGCCACTTCGTCGCCCGGCTTGAGGGAGTTGAGGAACCGGTCACGCTCTTTTTGGCGGCGTTGCTGGGGCAGGACGATGAACAACCACAAAATCACCAGCCACAGCACAATCCAGAAGAGCATGGGTGCCAGTTGCTCCATGTTACTCATCGTCCCGATGACCCCTCCTCAATGAACGCGGCGAACCCCTTATCGGCAAGTTCTTTTTTCAACCGCTCAGCGCTTTCGCGGTCGTCAAATGCGCCGACATAGACACGGTAACGCTTTGCCCCTGACGGCAGCGTTTCCTCCTGCTGGAATGGATGGTAGCCTTGCTGAGTGAGGAGTGCCATCAGTTGGTCAGCGTTTTCGGGTTTTTCAAAAACTCCGGCGCGCACCCGAAATTGCCGCTCGCCCGTCGTCGGCGGTTCGGGAGGTGCTGTGCGTTCAGGTGTCGGGGGGGGAGGTGAGGGCGCCGGCGTCGGTTCAGCCGTCGGCGACGGTGGGGACGGTATAGTGGGTTGAACCTGAGGTTGGTGCGTGGGGGGCTGCACCACATCGCTGCGTGTGTCTGGTGGGGTAGGTGGTGTCGCTTCAGGCGGACGGGTGATGGGCTCCACGATGACTGTGGTGTGTTCGGGGACGCTGTCGACATCGCGGCGCACGAGCGTATGCATGTCGGCGCCGCTGGGCGCTTGAGCCGCTTTCGCCGTCGGCGCCGACGCGGTCTGGGGCTGTTTGTTGCCGGAAAACAGTGGACCCAGCACATACAACCCGACGAGAAAACTGACGACCGCGCCGATGACAAACGCCAATGCCATTTTGATTTCGTTGCTGTTACGCAAGGTGTATCCCTCCAAAGCACGGGACTGCCAAGATTGTAACGCCGTTGACCGTCGCTGCCATACTTCGCTTGCCGTCGCGGACCGCCACAAGGAGGCGACGATGGTGCGGGTATCCACGCGGGCTTGGTATGGTCTGATGGCAATGGTGGAACTGGGGTTGCGCGAACGACAAGGGCGGGTGCAAGTGCGCGAGATTTCTGAAAGTCAAGGCATCCCTGAAGAGTATTTGGAGCAGTTGATGATGCCGCTCAAACGCGCAGGCTTGGTGCGCAGTCAGCGGGGCGTCCGGGGCGGTTACACCCTTGCCCGCCCTGCCAACGAGATCACGGTGTTGGAGATCTTGGAAGCCTTAGAAGGTCCGATTTTGGACGCTGAGCCGACGGAACCCGCGCTGCGCGAGCGCGCGCAAACCTCGGGGGTCACCGAAGTGTGGAACCGCTTGCGCCAAGCGATGGAAAGCACCTTGCGTGGCATTACTTTAGCCCAAGTTTGCGCGTGGGAGCAAGAACGGCGCAGTAAACAGCCGCTAATGTTTTACATCTGAGCCGCACCGCAGGGTGACCGAGAGATGTTCGTGGACAGTTTTATGTTAGCCGCAGTGACCCGTGAACTGGCAGCGTTCAAGGGCAGCGTTGTGCAGCAGGTGCGCCCAGTAGCGCCGTTCCAGGTAGCGTTGGCGCTTCGCGGGCGCGACCGCCAGCGCCGTTGGCTGACGCTGTCGGCGCACACTCGCTACGCCCATGTCAGCTGGCAAGAAACGCCCTTACCGAACGCCGCAACGGACCACGCCGACACTTTGCGGTTCGCAGAAACACTGGAACGCACCCTGCAGCGGGCACGGTTGCTCGGTGCAGAGCAAGTGGATTTTGACCGCTTGATTGCCCTGCGGTTCGTTGCCGTCACGCCGTTGGGCGAGCGTCGGTCGTTGACCCTCTGGTGCGAAATTATGGGCAAACACAGCAACCTCGTGTTGGTGGACGAGGAGCGGCAAGTGGTCGTGGATGCGCTGAAACGGCTTTCAACGACGCAGAACCGTTACCGTGAGGTCAGACCAGGTTGCCCCTACATCCGCCCGCCGACCGGCGAACGGCGCAACCCACTGAGCGTTTCTCACGCCGAATTGGAACAAATCGCCGCCCGCCAACCGATGGCTGACGCCAGCGATTGGGCGAAGTGGTTGTTCGGTGTGAGCGAGCCGTTGCTGGCGCTGATGCAGGAGCAGGTGGCAGCGCCGTTGACGCAACCGACCGCTTTCTGGCAGGCTTTGCAATGGTTGCGTGTGGTTCTCACCCACGGTGCGTTTGCACTGACTGTTTGGCGCCGAGCGGATGGGACGGTGTTTGCGTGCTATCCGTTGCCGAAACAGGACGGTCAACCGCCGTTCAGTGACTGTCCACCAGACCTTATCGCGGAACGCGTGGAGGCATTTGGTCCTGCGTTGGCAGCATGGCTGAATGCGTTGATGCAGCGGGAAGCCGTGGAACAACGGCGCCGCAGTTTGTTGAGTGAACTGCAGCGACAACAAGCGGGCGTGGAGCAGCAGTTGCAAGAATTGCAACGGCGCTGGGACGAAGCCCAAGACGCCGAGCGTTACCGCAAGTGGGGAGAATTGTTGCTCACTTACGCCCACGCTGTGCCCGAAGGCGCCACGGAGGCGGTGCTCACCGATTACGACACTGACCCACCGCAAACGGTGCGGGTGCCGCTGCCGGACGGCAAAACGCCTGTAGAGGCGGCGCAACACTATTTCGCCCTTTACCGCAAACTCAAAAACGCCGCTGCCACTTTGCCGTCGGTGATGGACCGGTTGCGCCAACGCGTTTTTGAACTGCAGCAGCAGATAGAGCGCTTAAAGGCAGCACCGGATGCAGCGGTGCAAAGTTGGCGTTCACAGACTACGCCTGCGTCATCTTCAGCGACGCCTGCCGACGCACCGGTGCAACGCGATGGCGACTTTTGGCGCTTTGTGGTGGCTAATGGCTACGAAGTGTGGGTCGGGCGCAACGCCGAGGTGAACATGCGTCTGCTACGGTTGGCGCGTCCAGACGATGTGTGGCTGCATGTCAAGGGGGCGCCCGGTAGCCACGCGCTGTTACGGGTGAAAAAGCGGGGCGAAGAGGTGCCCCATACGGCGTTAGAACAAGCAGCCCAAATCGCCGCTTACTTCAGCCCACGCCGCACTGCGGCATGGGTGGAGGTGGACTACACGCGCGCCCGCTATGTGCGCCCTGTTAAAGGGCAGAAGGGATTAGCCCTTTACACCCATTTCAAAACCCTTGTCGTTGAACCACAATTGCCCCCACAACACCGACATGGGTGACCGACCTTGCAAGGGCGACACATCGTCGTTATCGGCGGCGGCATCGCTGGCTTGACGGCAGCGCTGCGGCTCCGCCAGTGGGCGGAACGAGAGGGCGTTCCGGTGCAAGTGACCCTTATAGAACGCGAGCGGGATTGGGGCGGGAAAATCCGCACGGTGCGCGAGGCTGGCTTCGTCGTGGAAGGCGGTCCCGACGCCTTCGTCACCAGTAAACCGTGGGCGGTGCAGTTGTGCCGTGAACTGGGCTTGGCAGAGCGGTTGCTCCCGACTAACCCGCAGGCGCGGCAAGTCTTCGTGTTGTGGCGCGACCGATTGCACCCGTTGCCGCAAGGGTTTCTGACCTTCACACCTGACTGGCGTGGCGTTTGGGCGACGGGGTTGCTCTCGTGGTGGGGCAAGGCGCGAATGGCGTTGGGCGTCGCCCTCCCTAAGCCGCGTTGGGACGGTGATGTGAGCGTGGGGGCGTTTTTACGCTACTACTTTGGTGCAGAAGTGACAGACCGCATCGTCGCGCCGCTGCTGGCAGGTGTTTACGGGGGCGACATCAACCGCCTCAGCGCCCGTTGGGTTTTGCCGACGCTGTGGCAACTGGCGCACCGACACCGCAACTTAGTCTGGGCGTCGCTGGTGCGGGCATGGCGCCGACGGTTAGCCCCACCTGACCCAACGCGCCCGACAGCCTTTTTCCTGACGCTGCAAGAGGGGTTAGGCGAACTCGTGGCATCTGTCGTGGAACGGCTCAAGGGCTCCCGGCTGCTCGTGGGGCGAACAGCTGTTGCCCTGCAACCGACGGGCATGGCGTCGCGTAGCGGGTTCGTCGTCGTGTTGGACGACGGGGAGCGGTTGACTGCCGACGCCGTCGTGGTGGCGACGCCGGCACACGCTGCGGCGGACCTACTGCGCCCGTTAGACGCCGTGTTGGCGGACGCTGTGGCGTCTGTGCCCCACACCGACGCCATCACCCTTTCGCTGGCGTTTGACCGTTCCAAAGTGCGGCACCCGTTGAACGGGTCAGGTTTTCTCGTTGCCCCGAACGGGCGCGACCGGTTGCTGCTGGCGTGCACCTGGACATCCAGCAAGTTTCCGCCCCGCGCCCCGCAGGGCAAGGTGCTGCTGCGGGTGTTCGTCAACCGGTGGGTGGCGATGGATGACGAGGCGCTGGTGCGGGTGATTGTAGCGGAGTTGGTGCCGCTGTTGGGTATTGACGGGGCGCCTGAGCGGGCGTGGGTCTTCCGCTGGCGGCAGGCAATGCCCCAATACACTGTCGGACACGACGGCGTCCTCGCCCGCATCCGACAGGGGCTCCAGCGTTGGCAACACTTGGCACTGGCGGGCAACTACCTGACGGGCATCGGCATTCCCGACTGCATCCGCACCGGCACGGAAGCAGCGGAGCGCGTGTGGCAAAGGGTGCGGTAATTTCGGAAAACAGCCCCATGCGAAAAAAAAGCAAAGGAGTGGGTGACAGTGGGCGTCAAAAACGACCGGTGGATTCGGGAGATGGCGCTCAGGTTCGGCATGATTGAACCGTTTGAAGAGCGGCTGGTGCGCAAGGGTGTCATCAGTTACGGGCTCAGTTCTTACGGCTACGACATGCGCTTGGCGGACGAGTTTCTGATTTTCACCAATGTGTGGGGCGCCATCGTGGACCCCAAAGCCTTTGACGAACGGGCGTTCATGCGGCACAAAGGCGACTTTTGCATCATCCCTCCCAACTCGTTCGTGCTGGGGCGCAGCGTGGAGTATTTCCGTATCCCCCGCGAAGTCCTTTGCATCGTCGTCGGCAAATCGTCGTATGCGCGGTGCGGGATCGTCGTGAATGTGACGCCTTTGGAACCCGATTGGGAAGGGCATGTGACCATTGAGATTTCCAACACGACGCCGCTGCCTGCCAAGGTCTACGCCAACGAAGGCATTGCGCAGGTCCTCTTTTTGAGCGCCGACGAAGTGTGCGAGGTCTCCTACGCCGACCGGCAAGGCAAGTATCAGGGGCAACGGGGGATCGTCCCGCCTAAAGTGGAGTGACGGGCAGTGTGGACGGTCGCAGCCGTCGCGGCGCTGGTCGCCGTATGGACGCGCTTGAGCCTCGCCAATGTCGCCCGCCAGCCGCTGTTGCGCCGCCGCAACTACCTCGGTGAAGAAGTCATCGGCAGCGCCGGGTTGGCATTCGTCGGCGCAGCGGTGGTCGGTTGGCTGCTGCTGAGTGTAGGGGGCGAACTGGTCTGGCACGAAAGTGGCGCCCTCAGCGCGGTGGCACTGTGGTTTGGGGCGCTCGGGTTGCTGGACGACATCGCAGGCGACCCGCAGGTGAAAGGGTTGGGAGGACATTGGCGCACCTTGTGGCGCGAACGCCGGCTGACGACCGGCATGGTCAAGGCGCTGGGCGGCGGATTGGGCGCCCTCGTCGCAGCGGCGTGCCGAACTGCCATCGCACCCGTAGAAGGTGCCAACGCGTTGTTGCAATGGTTGGTTGATGCGACCCTCATCGCCCTGAGCGCCAATGCCCTCAATTTGCTGGATGTCCGTCCGGCGCGAGCGCTGAAAGGCTTTTGGCTGTTGTCAGCGGTTGGCGTGGCGGTCGCTGGCGGAAGTGGATGGGTGGCGCTGGTGCCGCTGTGGGCAGGGACGCTGGCTTACGCGCCGGCGGACTTTCGGCGCCACGCGATGCTAGGTGACGCCGGAGCCAACCCGCTGGGGGCATGCTTGGGGCTGTGGCTCAGCGCCCATTGGGATTTGCCCGCCCAAGCCGTTTTGGTCGGGATTTTGGTCGCCTTCCACCTCTACGCGGAGCGTCGGTCGCTGACAGCGGACATAGAGCGGGTGGCGCTGTTGCGGTGGTTGGATAACTTGGGGGTGCGCCGCGACCGGTGAACGGTATACCGGCGCGCCTCATGTGCCGACCTTGCGCAGCCGCGCGGCAAACACGCCGTCGGTCCCGTGCTTGTGAGGGAACAGGCGCAAAAAGTGGTCGGCGGTGATGCTCTGCGGGATCGCAACGGGCAAATAAGGGCGTGGGTCGTCCACGACGAACTCGGGGTGCCGCTCCAAAAAAGACTTGACGACCTGCTCGTCTTCTTCGGGTTCCAGACTACAGGTGGCGTAAACGACGGCGCCGCCGGGGCGGACCGCCTGGGCGGCAGCGTCCAACAACCGCCTCTGCAGGTCCGCCAGTTCGGTGATGTGTTCGGGGCGCTTGTGCCAACGGGCGTCCACTTTGCGCCGCAGCGTTCCTGTGCCCGAACACGGGACATCTAGCAACACCTTGTCCGCCTTGTTGGCGAACTGCTCTGCCAGTTGGGTCCAATCGCCCAGCAAGGTCGTGATAGACCGCAGTTTCAATCGGATAGCGTTCGCTTCCACTAACTTGAGCCGGGACGGATGGACATCAATAGCGACGATTTCCGCCTCATCGCGCGCCTGTTCCGCTAAATGGGTCGTTTTGCCGCCGGGGGCGGCGCAAGCGTCCACGATCAACTCGCCCGGCTGCGGGGCAACAAGATGAGTCACCACCATCGCTCCTTCGTCCTGCACGGTAAACAACCCTTCGGCGTAGCCGGGCAACTTGGTAACATCGCGGGTGATCTCCACCCGCAGGCATTCGGGCAACCAAGGGCTGGGCTCTATGCGGCGGCAACGCAACTCCAGCATGCGGGCGACCAGCTCGCGGTCGGTGTATTTCAAGTTGACCCGCAGGCACAACGGTGGCGGTTCGTTGTTGGCGCGGCAGAGCGCCAGCGTCTCTTCGGCACCCCAGAAGGCGACCCAGCGCGCCACCAGCCACTGCGGGTGCGAGGTGACGATGCTGATGTGGGCGACGGGGTCGTCATCCAGTGACGGGATGGGCACCCTGCGCCACTCTCCAGCGAGCCGCCGGACGACCGCATTGGTCAGCGCCGCCGTGCCGGCATGTCCGAAGCGTTTCGCCAGTTTCACATACTCGTTCCCGACGATGGGAGCGGGGTGATGGAAGAAGACCAATTCGTAAGCCGCCATTCGTAAGATGTTGCGGATGAAGATGGGCAATTCGTCTAAGGGGTGGTCGCAGACATGCTCCAGCAGATAGTCCAAGTAGAGGCGCATTTTGGTCACGCCCAACGCCAGCGCGGTCGCCATCGCCCGCTCCTGCGCTTTCAATCGCTTTTGCCGCAGCAGTTCCCGCAGCGCAAGGTTGACATACGCTGCCTTTTTCTCCACTTCCACCAGCGCTAGCAGACCCAACTTGCGCGCGGGACAAATGTCCGTCGCTGAGTGGACGGGGTGCTGACGCATCGCTTACTCCCTCGCGCTGAAGGCGGCGCCCGCTATGACATCGGGGACGGCGGCGGTGGGGCTGGCGGTTCCGTCGGTTGGGTTGAACTTGACGACGGGGTGCTTACTTGGGCTTGTGCTGTCAACCGCTCCATTTCTTTCGCTGCCTGATATTCACTGTAAGCGATAGCGACAATCAGCCCACCGCTGAGGAGCAAGAGCGGACCGATCACACCTTTGACCAGTTGCCAGACATCGCGGATCAACGCCAGCGTCAAAATCACGCCGACGATGATCAACACGCCACCGGCGACCATCGCAGCAGTTGTGCCTTTGGACATGTGCCATCGCCCTCCGTTCCACCGTCTTTTGCGTCGGCAATGATACGCGACCTCTTTGATTATGCGTCGCGACGCAAGGGTGTGAAAAGGAGGGTGCGCTAAGATTTGCTTGGGGATGTCAACTGTGCGGTGAAAGGAGGCAATGTGATGCCTATCAACCGTGAGCGCTTTTTGGCGGATTTTTTGGAGTTGGTGCGCCTACCCAGCCCGTCGGGGCATGAAGGCAAAGTCGCCGCTACCGTCAAAGACAAACTGAGGGCGCTGGGCTTATCCGTTGAAGAAGACGACGCGGGCGCCAAATTCGGCGGCGAGCAGGGTAACCTGATTGTCAAGGTGCCAGGCACCCTGTCCCATGTCCCACCCTTGCTGCTCAACGCCCACTTGGACACCGTCGTCCCGTGCGAAGGGGTCGTGCCCATCGTGGAAGGCGACAAGGTGCGGTCGGACGGGACGACGATCTTGGGCGCCGACAACAAAGCGGGTGTCTGCGTTGTGCTGGAACTGTTGCGGGTGTTGCAGGAAGAGAGCGTTCAACACGGTCCGCTGGAAATCGTTTTTACCGTCAGCGAAGAGACGGGACTGCACGGCGCCAAGCATTTGGACTACAGCCGCATCAGCGCCAAAGTCGGCGTCGTTTTTGACAGCGGTCCGCCTGTCAACGAGGTTATCGTGCGAGCCCCGTCGCAGAAGAGTTTGCGGGCGAAAATCTACGGCAAAGCGGCACATGCCGGTGTAGCGCCTGAAAAGGGCGTCAACGCCATCCAACTGGCGGCTCGCGCCATCGCCGCCATGCGGCTGGGACGCATTGATCCCGAAACGACCGCCAACATCGGTGTTATCAAAGGCGGGTTGGCGACGAACATCGTGCCCGAATTGGTGGAGGTTCACGGCGAAGCCCGCAGCCACGACCCGCGCAAGTTGGACGAACAAATCGCCCACATGGTGACGCTGCTGGAAACCGAAGCCCAGCGGGGCGGCGGTCGCGCCGAGGTGGAAGTGTGGGAAGCCTACCGGGCGTTTCGCATCGCCGAAAGCGATTTGATCGCCCGTGCTGTCGCTGCTGCGTTAGCGCGCATGGGCTTGTCGCCCGTATGGGAAACGACCGGCGGCGGCAGCGACGCCAATGTTTTCAACGCACACGGCATCCAAACGGTCATCCTCTGCTGCGGACAAGAGAACCCCCATTCCCCCGAAAATGAACGGCTGGATATCCCGTCGGCGCTGCAAAGTGTGGAACTGGCAAAGCACCTCGTCGCCGCGTTCGCCTGCTTGGCAGTTGCTTAAAGGTGCGCCGTCAGCCGTACCAAAACCGCAACAGTTTGGCGACGGTGGGGCGCACCTGCTTGCGCGAGACGATGAGGTCAATGTGCCCGTGCTGAAACTGGAACTCAGCTTGGCGGTGCTCTTTAGGCACTTTGATCTTCAGCGACAACTCAATGACGCGGGGACCGGTGAAACCGACCAATGCGCCCGGCTCGGCGAGAGTGATGTCCGCTAACGACCCGAAGGACGCATGGACACCTGCCATGCTGTCCGTCAGCAAAGCGATGTAAGGCAATTGGGCTTCTTTCAAGCGCCCGCAGGCGGCGCTCGTTTTCGCCATTTGCATCAGACTGAGCAGCCCTTCCTGCATGCGGGCACCGCCGCCACTGCCGATGACGATAAAGACGGGGAGGCGCTTGTCAATCGCGCGTTCCATCAAACGCGCGATTTTTTCGCCGACGACGCTGCCCATGCTCCCGCCCATGAATTGGAAGTCGGTGATACCGATAGCGACGGGCATGCCGTCAATGGTCGCCTCGCCCGTCAGGGCGGCGTCTTTCAGACCCGTGCGTTGTTGGTCGCGCCGCATTTTGTCTGCGTAGTCAGGGAAGTTCAATGGGTCAGCGGGGCAAAGGTGCCTGTCCCATTCCACAAACGAGTTTTCGTCCACGGTGATCGCGAGGCGTTCCCACGCGCCGATGCGTTCGTGGTAGCCGCAGCGCGGACATACCTTCAAATTCGCCTCAAACTCTTTGCGGTAAACGAGCGCCTCGCACTGGCTACACTTGTGCCACACATCTTGCGGTAACTCCGCCAGCGACACTCCAGGGGTTGGGGTCGGTTGTGTCCTTTCGGCTTCCATCGCCGACACCTCCATGTCACCGTGTCATTGCAGACTTCCGTCTGCGGCGCGGTGTGTGCTATTCTTTGACGGTAAACGCCGAAAACTTTTGCCGATTTTCAGCCAACTGACGCAACCCGATTTTAACCGCTTCGGTGGTGAAGGGCAACATGGCGGCGCTGGACGAGTGGCGGCGGCAAATTGACGCCATTGATGAGCAAATTTTGCAGTTGTTGGTGGAACGGGCGCGCTTGGCGCAGCACATCGCCCTGCTCAAACAGCAAAACGACTTGCCTCTTTACCATCCCGAACGGGAAGGCAGTCTGTTAGCGCGGTTGATTGCCCTTCCCCATGAACCCTTGACCGATGACGCGGTCAAAGCCATCTTTCGGGAGATCGTTTCGGCATGTCGCGCCGTGATGCGCCCACCGCGCGTTGCGTTTCTCGGTCCGTTCCATTCGTTTTCGCATCTGGCGTGTGAGGAACATTTTGGCACTTTCGTTGAGCCGTTGCCGCAGCGAACCATCCACGATGTCTTTCGCGAGGTGGAGCGGGGCAACGCGGACTTCGGCATCGTTCCCGCCGAGAATGTCGCTGAAGGTCCCGTCGGCGACACTTTAGACGCTTTGTTGCAAACGCCGCTGAAGATCGTCGCCGAAGTTTTGCTGGAAGTTAACCATTGCTTGCTCTCTAAAGCCGCTGACCTTGCCGCGGTGCGGCGCGTTTACTCGCGGGACATCGCGCTGGCGCAGTGCCGGCAGTGGTTACAAAACTATTTGCCGCAGGTAGAGTTGATAGCGGTCGCCAGCACCGCAGAAGGTGCAGAACGCGCCGCCACCGACGCGGAAGGGGCAGCCATTGGTCCAAGGCGCGCCGCCGATGCCTACGGCTTGCAGGTGCTCGCCGAACGCATTCAAGATGTCCCGTTTAACTTGACCCGCTTTTGGGTGCTGGGCAAGCGCATGACGGCGCCGTCGGGTGTGGACAAGACGACGATTGCGTTCTCCGTTCAGCATCGTCCGGGCACGCTGTATCGGGCGCTCAGCGCTTTCGCGCGGCACCACATCAACTTGACGATGATTGCCTCCCGTCCCGCCCGCCACGCCCCGTGGGAGTATGTCTTCTTCGCCGACTTCCAAGGGCACGTGCAGGATGATCCCGTGCAAGCGGCACTGAGCGAGTTGGGCAAAGAGTGCTTGTTTTTGAAAGTGCTTGGCTCTTATCCGGAAGCCATTGAGGCGCTGTGAGCGGGGACCGTTAGTGACGCAAGGGCGAAGGATTTGCCCCGAACAAGGAGCGGAGGGCGATGCGCTGGCTTGGCTCCCTTGCCGCATCGTTTGCTTCGTGGCTGTGGGCATGCAGCCCAAAACCTCAGGACCCGCTGGCGCTGCCGACCCAAGGGCACGCTGTCACATTTGGTGTGCTGATGCAGGTGCCACCCGGCGCTGGATTGCCTCGGCATGTCCAAGCCCTCAAAAAGTCAAGGGTGCGATGGATCGGGTTGGACATCCCGCTGAGCCGCGTTGATCCTGACGACGGCGTTTATCTGTGGGACTACAGCGACTTTGAGGCGACGCTGCACGCCTTAAAGGCAGCGGGTTTTCGCATTGCCCTCAAGTTTCTGGGACAAGCCGACGGGATTTCTCGCGCCCCTCACAGCGCCCACGCCGATTGGGATGCCACGCTGAACCTAACGCCACCCCGTGAAAAAGCCAAATGGCAACGGGTCGTTCAGCAAGTTGTCCGCCGCTACGGCGCTTACCGCGACACTTGGCAAATTGCTAACGAGCCCGATGGCGGCGGTTACCTTCGGAGAACGGGTTGGAGGTGCCGGTTAGGCTACGGGCAAGCGGACCGATCACCCTCATAAATTGGCAAGGGCACCGAGGTCAGCGGGTTTTGAGCCGCCGTTAAATGCACGACGGAAAGGAGCGATAGCCGCATGCAGTTTCGTAAGTTGGGACGGACCGGCGTTTGGGTCAGCGAGATCGCCTTCGGTTGCGCCCATTTGGGCGTTAAACCTGCCGACGAAGGTGACGCCGTTGAACTGGTGCACCGCGCGTTAGACTTGGGCATCAACTTCTTTGACACCGCCAACATCTACGCCGGAGGACGCAGCGAGGAGATCTTAGGCAAGGCGCTGAAAGGTGTGCGGGACCAAGTCGTGCTGGCGACGAAAGTGCGAGGGCGGGTCGGCGAGGGCAAAAACGACGAAGGGCTTAGCCGCTACCACATCATCCGGCAAGTGGACGCCAGTTTGCGGCGCCTGCAAACCGACTATATTGACCTCTACCAAGTTCACTGGTGGGACGAGAACACGCCGCTGGACGAAACTTTGCAGGCGCTGGACGATGTGGTGCGGCAAGGAAAGGTCCTCTATGTCGGTTGCTCCAATTTCAACGCGTGGCAATGGTGCAAAGCCTTGGGGTTGGCGGACAAACATGGCTGGGCGCGTTTTGAGACGGACCAAGTGCGTTACAGCCTTTTAGACCGCAGCGTTGAAGCGGATCTGGTGCCCTTTTGTGTGAGCGAGCAAAAAGGGCTTCTCGCTTACAGCCCAATGGGCGGCGGGCTGTTAGCGAAACGGGAGTTGCCCTCATCGCCGCCACCGCCATGGGCGCGGGCGCCCCGTGACCGCCATAGTGACAATTTCACCGACCGTGAACGGCGCATTTGGCAAACGGTCAACGCGTGGGCGCACAAATACGGTCGGCCGCCCAGCCACATCGCGTTGGCGTGGGTGTTGCATTGCCCCGCTGTGAGCGCCGCTATCATCGGCGCCTCCAATACGGAGCAATTGAACGAAGTCATCGGCGCATCGGGATGGCGGTTAAGCGACGAAGCCGTAGCAGAATTGGACGAAGTGAGCAAAGCTTAGTCCCGCTACCCACGCTGCCCGTCCCACTCTAAGGTGACGACTTCAAGGCGCTGGGTGCGGGTGCGCAATTGCAGCGTCACTTCGTCGCCGATCGTTTTGCCCATTAACGCCTTGCCGATCGGGGATTCAGGCGTCGCCGTTTTGACCGGCGCAGACAAATCCATTTCCATACTCTCGGCGATACGGTAGCGCAAGAGGGTGTCCGTGTCTTTGTCGCGCAAAGTGACGATGACGCCGACATCCACGCGTTCGGGTTGACCGTCTTGCTCTACGATTTCCACATCGGCGAGGCGCTGCTCCAAGTAACGGATTTGAGCGTCTACAATCCCCAGTTTCCGCTTTGCCGCATCCAAGCCGGCGTTTTCGCTCAAATCGCCTTCTGCAGCCGTTTCGCGCACTTCGTCAATCAATTGGGCGCGTTGCTGATAAAGTTGTTCCAACTCTTTACGCAAGCGTTCGTAGCCGCTGCGTGTCAAACGCACAGGCATGAGCACATGCTCCCTCCTTTGCGGACGGGGTGCAGAGTCGTGGGCGTTGGGCGCTCATAAATGCGGTAAACAATTGTGTCACACCGCACCGTTGTTTACAATCGCCTGTCATTCGCCTAAACTTGAAGCGGCGCGCAACGCTTGTGGCGGAGGCGAGTTGAACGATGTCAACAGCGCGACCGCCGTCCACCATTGTCTTGTTGCTCGGAATTTGTGCCATCGGTCTGTGGGTTGAGGCACAGCAACGCCGACACATAGAAGTGCAGTTGGCGGGCATCCGCTTAGGTTCCCCTGTGATTGACCGCGATCCTGAAGGCAACTTGCGCCCCTACTGTCTGGTGCGGGTCTGGGGCATGCCCGATTTGATCGTCACCGCAACCGGCCCACAAACCCCTACATTGGGGGCACCCGGCATGGTAGGTCAACCGGGCACAGGACCGATGATGCCAGGAACACCTGCGATGCCTTTCGCCGGCCCGCCTTCGGCGCCGGGAGCGATGCCCGGTGCACCTGGCGCGATGCCGTATGGTGGTGGTCCTTACGGAGGCGGCATGCCCTACGGGGGCGCACCTTACGGAGGTGTTTCTGGTGAAGAAGTTGGTGCGGGAATGCCGGGCGTGCTCGGTGGGGGAACGGTAAGCGGTGCGCCCGCCGGCGTAGACCTGACATGGGCACAGCCTGTATTGATCCCGCCGCAGGCACACCAGCGGTTGTGGCTCTACCGCCGAGGCGCAGCGTCTATGGGGTTTTTGGAAGACCGCGGTATCGTCGTCGCCATCGCCATTTACGGGACGCGCCCCGACCCCATCGTTGCACCGGATGGACGGCGCTACATCGCTGCCACCGCGTTGGGCGACCCGTTCCGCTCCATTCGTTTAGGAGACGACTTGCAGCGGGTGTTGTTGCGCTACGGGCCTCCTGATCACGCCCGGGTGATTACGGAGCCTGTGCCAATGACCACCGTCGGTGTCGGACGCACTGTCTTGTTGCGCTATCATGAACGCAGCAATGTGGAGTTTACCGTCGTGGATTACAAAGTCGTGCGCATCTTCATCTTTTTGCCCGCTGAGTTAACGGAGCGCCGCGCAGCAACCTTAGTGCCATCGGCAGGACCCCCTGGGAGGTGACGGTGACCATGCGCAAAATGGGGCTCGGTGTTGCCGTGACAGCTGTTTTCCTCGCTACTTTGGGGTCAGGACAGCGCGTTTTAGAAAGCCAGTTGGCAGGCGTGCGCTTGGGTTCAGCGGTGATTGACTACGATGCGACCGGGCGCCTAAGGCGCGATTGCTTGCTGGCAATCTGGGGTATGCCCGACTACTTGGCAGGACCGCCCACTACACCTCAACAGCCTGGGGTGCCTGGCGCACCTAGCGGGCCGATGCCGGGCATGCCTGGTCCTTACGGGGCGCCACCGCTGGGGGCACCGGGCATGGGGTCAGCCTTTGGCGGACAGCCGACTTTGCCTGGCGTGATGGCGGGCGTCGGCGTAATGGGGCAATTGGCAGGCACACCGATGGCGCGTCCTGGAATACCTGGCATGATGCCTGGCGCTCCCGGCTACGGTGGCGTGCCTTACGGCGGTTTGCCGGGTGGTGAGGCGACGGTGCCTGGTGCCCCTGGGATGCCCGGCGCAATGGGGATGCCTGGTGCCGCTGGGGTGACGGGTGCACCGCCCCGATTGTGGGAACTGGCATGGGTCTTTCCGCCTTTCGTGCAGTTGGACACCAATGAGATCTACTTCGTCTATCGGCGCGGCACCGCCAACCTTTGCTTTTTGGTGGAAGCGCGAGGGGAGCGGATGGAGGTCGTCGCCATCTCTGTCGCCGGACAACGGTTTGACGCGGCGCGCACCGCGCTGGGCGACCCGTTCAAAAGCGTCAAACTGGGCGATGACCTTCGGCGGGTCTTTTTGCGCTATGGGCAACCGGATGAACTCGTTTACTACAACCCCGTCAACTTGCAACTTGTGCCGACGGCGACTGGCAACATGATTCTGCGCTACCATAAGAGCAGCAACATTGAGTTCACCGTCCTGAACGACCGCGTGGTGCGCATCTTCATTTTCCTGCCTGGACGCGTGACTTTTGCCCGATAACACAAAGGACGGTTTTTACGGCTATGCTTTCGCCAGAGATTGTGCGTTTAATTCGCGAACGGGCTAATATCGTGGAAGTGGTGGAAGCGTATGTGCGCCTGATACCGGCGGGCAAAAGTTACAAGGCGCTCTGTCCGTTCCATTCTGAAAAAACGCCGTCGTTTTATGTCAACCCAGAGAAAGGGGTTTGGCACTGCTTTGGATGCGGTGCAGGTGGTGATGTCATTGACTTCTTGCAACGCATTGAAGGCATCACTTTCCCTGAAGCGGTCGTGCGGTTGGCACGCCAGCTGGGTATCCGATGGGAAACCTCCTCGGCGATGCGCCGCGAGGAATGGGCACGGGAGCGACTGCTGCAAGTCAATCAATGGGCGACGGAGTTTTTCGAGCGAGCCTTGTGGGTATCGGACGCCGGCGAAAAAGCCCGCCAGTATTTGTTCCAGCGGCAAATCAGCCACGCAACCGCCCGACGCTTTCGTCTGGGTTACGCCTTGCCGGCGTGGGACGCTTTGCTGCGCACTGCGACGGAAGCCAGCCTCTCCGTCCCTGAACTGTTGCGCGCCGGTTTAGTCCAACGCACCCGCAGCGGTGACCACTACATAGACCGTTTTCGTGACCGGTTGATGTTCCCGATCTGCAACGCGCAGGGTGATGTCATCGGGTTTGGCGGGCGGGCGTTAGGCGAAGGTGAGGGCGCCAAGTATCTCAACACGCCCGAAACGCCCTTGTTTCAAAAACGCAAATGCCTTTACGCGTTGCACTTAGCCATCCCCGCACTGCGCGAAAAAGGCTACGCGCTCCTTGTAGAAGGCTACATGGACGCCATCGCGTTGCATCAAGCCGGGTTCACAAACACGGTCGCGACTTTGGGAACCGCGCTCACGGCAGAAACAGTGCAAACT
>BEHT01000035.1 GCA_002898575.1 bacterium HR17 | reverse complement strand
ACACGCCATCGGCAAGGGTGGACACTAACGGCTCGCAATTGTCGCAGGCGAAGGCGTCAGCGTGTTCCGGCAAAAATGGCGATACATTTTTCGCAACAACTGAGGTTTGGGCGAAGGCGGAAAGGACGACAGCATCAACCAAGCACCACACCAGAGCGAAAGTTTTCCTACCCATCACAGTTGCCCCCTTTCGTTTTCAGCACCCCTTGCGATGAAGATAGACCCTGAACGGATCGGCTCTAAAACCGATAGCGTTGATTTCTCTTGCGATGCCCGTCCAGACACGACGGAAGTCGCTATTGGGACATTGCCTCTCACTGTCGCAGATATTCTACGACCTTTTGAGCGATTTGCTGTTGAGCAGCAGTCATTGTCAAGCCTTCACCTCGCGGTTGGACAGAAGCGAAAAATCCTGCAGGGACTTTCAACGCTGTGGTCGGAAGCCTCAAGGTGTAAGGTTTGCCTTTCAAGTCCCGGCGCTCCATGTCCTCAATGACGAGTTTACCGCCACCCTTGACAAATTCCTCAAGCGCTGCTGCTGCCTCACGGGGCAATATGGGATTGTCAGCCAACACAACCGCTCTCATGTCCTTCAAGTCGTCCAAGTTGTATTCCGACACAACCGTGAAAGACAGCCCAGCCTCACCCAACACCCGAGCCGCTCCCGCCAAAGCAGCCTCGTTGGTATAGTTCGTGTGATGTTGCGTCCAGTTCGCATACTTTTGCCCGTAGAAGATGGCGATTTTAGGGTGGCTTGGCTGCATTAAACCTTTGCGAAGCATCTTAACAGCCTTAGCAAACCCTTCCACGAACTCCTCGTGCACGCCACGATAATACCACAGCGCACCGATAAATGGAGCCAGAGGCGGAAGGTATTTCACCATGTCATCGGATGCTGGTCTTCCTCGGTCATGCCCCACATCAACCTCAATGAAACTGACCTTGTCAGTGCCTCGCAATACGCCATGATAAAGGGCAGCACGGGCCACTAAAAACCATGGCGTTGCTGCTTCCCAACTTGGCACTGCGTCTTTGCACTGTATCATGTCCACATTCTGAACCTGCCGTGCAAGGAATACATTTTCGCACTGAAAGACCGGCCAACTAAACCTCACCATCACAAGCCTTCCGGGCAATATCCGCTTGACAATTTTTGCTTGCCAGTCAGTAGTTGCGATCCACCATCGGTCTATAAACTCACGCCAGTCGTGTCAGCATTGTCGGAAATCGGTCCAAGGACCGTTTGGGTCTCCCAAGGGTTCAGGTGGCACTGCTTCTTCTATGCGCGCTGTCGGGTTCTTTACTTGCCACGCTTCACACCACGCCTTGTCATTCCCATACTTGCTGGCAAGGAAAGCACGAAATTCTGCAAGCAGCGTTGGCGACTTGCGCCACGCCGTCTTAAGCCCAGGTATCTCTGGAAAGTTCGCATCTGCCTCTCCACCCGCCGACACTCCAATAGCGATGAGGTTTCGCGCCGACGCAAATTCTGGCAAGAACCGTTCCAGAAAACGCGTGAACGATTGGCGCACTAAAGGCGCGTTGGGATACAGGAGACCGTTGTCAAGGGGTTCGTCACCCCGCTGAGCCAAAAGCCATCGCGGTTGATGAATGTTTACGAGCATGATCACTGCAAAGCCTGCCTCTCCGAGCCAATCAACGAATTTGCGCAGCCGACTCCAGTTGGAAAATCCTGGCAATGGCTCAAGGTCTCGCCAATACAAATCCAGGGCAAAGCAGTTGGCACCGGCACGCTGTGCCAGTTCCAGATACTTGGGGTCGGACGAAGCATCCAATATACACACCAACGGCTCACCGTCTATCAAGACCACCGTTCGGTCACCTACTTGCCGCCGCTCCACTCGGAATTCCTTCTTGCGACGGAAGGGAGGTGGTTCGGAAAGTTCGGGAGCGAAGGAATAGTCTGCTGGGAGTTTCTTTTCCGCAGGTTGGCGTAAGATGATGTCGTCAAGGAGGATGGTGTGTTCACCCAAGCCATTGACGCGACGGACGACAAAGCGCAAGGTATGAGTGAGTGCTGTGAAATTGTCATCAAGTCGCAGCGTGACTGTGCGCCAACCAGTAAAATCAAGTTTCAGACTGCCTGCGCCGCGCCAACCTCGTGCTTGCTCTCCAGTCCACACCTCCAACACATTGCCACTCCCGTCACCAAAGACAGAGAAGACCAGTTCAGCATAGTTAGCGCAAGGTGGCAAAGCGTAGTCAATGCAGACCTGCGTTGAGTGGTCAGAAGCGAAGGCATAGTCAATGCGCATCACAGTTTCATGAGGTTTTTGTGCAGTGGACAGGGAAATGGCGATGCGGCTTGTGTGGCGAGCACCATCACGGTCTGGCCAAGGGAAGGCACGCCAACCTTCAAGGCTTTTAAAGTCAGCCACGATAAATACATCAGGCGGTGTCCCTTGAGGTTGCGCAATTGAGGATGACTGTTGCGCCTGTTCGCCGGCTTGGACGAACACAGGGAACAAAATAACTGTCAAGATGGCAGCGATTGCGATCATTGCTGTCAGCCCGGCGAAGGTGGACACTTCGCGCTGCATGGCAACTCACCTCCGCACAGAATGCATTTGTCGCCTTTGTGGCATGAAGCATCGGCTTCGCAATGCGAAGACTTTCCGCACAGGGTGCTCATTCGTATTGCTGTCAATTTCCCTTATACTTTTCCGCTCACCGCCAATTCAGCGCTCTTTGAATTCAGCATGGCGAGTTGGAGGGCTAAGGATGGGCGAACTCTCCGCGAAAAGCCAGCCATTCAATGAAAGCCCAATCGTTGCCGTCGTTGTCCAAAGTGATGCGATGTTTCCCGACAGGAAGGCGGAAGGTGAAAGTGCGGGCGTATTCGTCGGCAAAGGGGTCGTTCTTCCCATCCCGATCGGGCAACTCAACGGCTTGCGTAAGTTGACCATCCACCATAAGCACCAATCGCGCTCCACCTTGAGCCACACCTCGCACAAAGACCTCCAAAGTTCCACCTTGAGGGGCGTTGATGAGAAAAGTGGGAGGGTTGCGTAGGTGAGTGTGAAGTTTACCTTGCAGGAAAGCAACGAGTTTCCAATCGTCCTCCACGATGCCACCTGGCTGCACAACGAAAGAGTTCTCCAAAGCCCGTTCCCAGCGTTGAGTGGGATAAAGGCGAGGGACGAAATCTGGTGACCAGCGAGGCATTTTCTTAAACCGCAATGTCACCACACAGTAGGCTTCCAACTGGGGAAGAGTGAGGCGAATTCTTTCCCCTTCCCGCTTCAGTATCGCCTTCCCCTGAAACCCATCAGGGGAGAAGACACTCACATCCTGAGGCATGTCCCGAATTGGAACCCAAACCGTGACAGGTCCCTTTTGCAAGCGGAAGTCAACCACTCGGCAATTGATGATGTGAATTAGCAGCGTGGGTGGCTCTTGACGCACCCAAAGGGCAGTGCTCACTTGAGCCGGCTCCGTCGGCAGTTCGTCAAAAGCAATGGGTATCCCGTTGCGGTAAAGGTCCCGATACCTTTGATAGAAGACTGTCTGCCGGGCGATCTCGTTCAGCGTGCCATCCCGAAGGGCGTCGTGATGATTTCCCAGACCCGTTACTGGAAAGGCAAAGAATCCGCCGGCAGCGTAAATCTCCGCACCTCGCACTCGCATCCAAAGTTCTCGGTCGGATGGAGGAACTTCCATCCAAGGGAAGCCTCCAAAACCCCAATCGTGGAAGAAGACCACAGGAACTTTACGACCAGCCACAAACCATCCATCCCGCACAATTCGTGCCCAGTCTCGGATTTGGGAAGCGCTCAAATCCACTCGTCCTTCCTTCACCCGCCAAAGATCCCACACACCTCGCACTTGGAAATCCACGAACGGAGCGATGCCGTTGGCGCAAATGAAAACTTGTCGTCCCCGCTGACGGGCGAATTCACGAATGCGTTCCACCAGCCATCGCCATGCCTCTCTGTCCCTTTGGGCACGAAAGCGCTGCCACTCTTCCCGAAGTGGATTTTGAGATGAAAGGGGTTTGGAGACAAGACCATGCCGTTTCAAGTAGGCTCGGTAGTCAAAAGTGGCTATCGTTCCATCAGGACAGATGGTTCGGTCGGTCAGGTCTATCCGAAAGCGCTCTTGCCAGCGAGGGTCATCAAGCCTCCATCCCTGCCCTTGGACATAGGTGCGGATAAGGTGCTCACGAAAATCTCGCAACGAATAATCGTCGTAACCTTCGTTATCATGCAAAGCAGCGTTAATTTCATCCATGAAGAGGCAGTCAGCGCCCGCTTCAATTTGGGCTTGACACCAACGAAGGATGTAGTTGAGGTAGCGTGGGTTAGAGAGTGTGCCGTGCCGAACCCCTGCCTGACCCCAAGCATCCACGAGGCGACCTTCGGGATCACGGGTAGCCATGTCCAAAACTTCTTCCTCGCTAAGATTGTTCTCGCCGTGATAGAGAGCGCTGCAGGTTGTTCCGCCCCCAAAGAGCATTCCTAAGCGATGAGCCTCTTCCACCAGAGGTGAGAACTTTCTCCAGTCGGGAGCGTTGCCCCATTTGAACCATGCCCTCAACAGCACATCGCTTCCCACCTTGCGAGCCAGCCAGAGACCGTAGGGAGTGTGGATGAATTCGTTGATGCTGAACACGACAGCATCTTCAGTGCGTTCCACAGGTCGGGGGCGACGAAGTTCAGTCGGAAAGTCAGAAGGAGGTTGAGCCCAAGAGGGAAGTTTTGAGGTAACGATGGGTTTGAAGGTTTTAAGGAGTGCGTTAGCCTGTTCCAACAGCCACTGCACTTTCCTTTCGGGAGATGCATTCCGACCGTCAAAGGGAGCGACCCAAGCCCAAACGCCTTGAGTAGCCCGTTGGGCAGGAAGATAACCGCTGTAAAGGTAGACCACATCGGGGCGAAAGCGTTGAAGGAAACCGAAACCACCTTTCCAGTCCTCTGCGTAGCGGACAAAGACGATACCTAAGCCAACGCCAGTTGCTTCGGAACGGACAATAAGGGCAGGGAGTGAAGCAGCAAAAGCAGGAGCGATGTCGCCTCGCTGTTCCCAAGGAGTTACTCCTGCGTAGACAAGACGCTCCCCTAATGCTGCAATGTGCCCGCTGCGTCGGACATCATCGGGACGCCAGAAAGTGTAGGCGTCAAAAAGCCTCTCATCCAAGCGCCAGCGGGGCATAACCCAACAGACTGCATTGGCTGGAAGTTTCAGGTTGTGCAACTGAAAGCGCATCAAGATGCCATCATCCAAGCAAAGGAAATGGGCTGTTGCCCAGACAGGTCGCCAGTTAGAGTTAGTTTCTGGCACGAAAAAGGGAAATCCCCAACCCACAACGAGGATGTCGCCTTTGCGTTGGAAGTTCCATTCGGCGCGAGCACCGACATTGGTGGCAATTTCACCTTTCATCACGAGACCAAACTCTGGCGACCAACGGCTGACAGGTCGGAACTGCCCTTGGGCGTCCAGCACTTCTAAGGAGAACTCCGCCACTTCCCTCACGAACCTTGCCCGATAACTCTTCCCTTCCACCTTTAACCCTTGAGGTGTCTCTTCAACCTTCAGACCTGATGCCTCGCTATTCCAAATCAGCAAAACTGTTAGGCTGACCAAGCCAATCCATCTCATCCCCGCTTCACCTCTCTCATTTCGCTGACAAACTCTTGCACCATAGCCTTTTCACACCGACATTGCTACCGTTGTAGCCCAAGTTTAAATCGGAAGCACGGGTTTTGTTTATTGGGTCGTGTTATTATGTTGTGGGCTAGAAGTTCAAGTCAGCAGGCGCTCAAGGTAGTAAAAATTTATGCTGCGGTGATGACAGCGATGCGAATTTGGATGCTAATTTTACTGCTCGTCGTAGGGCATGTGACAGTACTTAGTCAAGGGGCAACCTTGTGGCGTTTTATGGACGGTGAATGGCGAGAGGTTGGCAAAAGTTTAGTTGGGCAAAGTTCAAATGGTCATGGGTTTGCGCTCGCTTCGTTCAGTCGCTACGCAAGGGCGCAGACAATTGAAGTGACGATGACCCCTCAACAGCGCCTCAGTGGCGGTTGGACGGCAGCGGGAATTTGCGTTTTTCAAGACGGAGGGAACTTTTGGAGGCTCGCTTTGGTTGAAGCACCCGGTGGCAGAACCCGATACGCCGAACTGGTAGCAATGAACTCAGGGATTTGGCAGGCTCAAAGCGAACTTCGCCTGAAAGTCATCAACGAATTCAACCCTCAATTTTCGTGGCAGTGGCAAACACCTTACCGACTGCGCATCAACCTTTCCCCATCACAAATTGTCGGCGAAGTGCTCAACACTCAAGGGCAAGTTCTTTGGCGGCGCGGTTATGCCCTTGACAATGTTCCCATTGTCCGTTCAGGTTGGTTGGCATTGAATGTTCAAGGGATGCGTGTGACCTTTAGCGACGCAAAACAAACAACTCATGAAAGTGAGGCGGTAGCCGTGAGGGATTTGGGGCAAGCGGTTGTTGTTCAAGACAAATCAATGGGCAACATGAAATTGGCAACCCTATTGGCGACCGAACTGAAAGGCTTGGGCATCAAGACCGAAACCGCAAGACTTGACAATTTGGCTGATCCCGAATGGTGGCAAAAAGCAGAGGCAGGAATCGTCGTTTTACCCAACGGGAAACGGCTGCCTGCCGTTGCAAAAGAACCATTGACAGAATTTTTGCGACAAGGTGGCAAGTTGATCGTTTTCGGTGCACCGCTTTTTGATGAGCCAATGGTGAGGACGGGGCGAGGGACGGGGGGCGTGGGACGAGAATGGGTTTCAATGCAGGAAATGGAGGCTGTGCGAAAGCAAACGAAACCTCAGCGGTTCTTGTTTGAGCGATTGGACGAAAACGAATTGCGCCGATGGCAACATCATGCCAGCCATCCTGATGTCGCTGACCGCATAAGCCTTGAACCTGCTCATGAGTTGCGCTTTGTAACTCACTCATTGCGCATGGACTTTTCGCTGAAAGGTTGGGCAATTTTCACCCGCGAGTTTGACAAGTCTCCGTTCCCGCAAGGTCACTCCCTCACTTGCTTTTGGGCAAAAGGTGCGCCTCAAACGAAATCTTTGCTCGTTGAGTGGCGCGAAGCGGATGGAACTCGTTGGTTCGCCCATGTGCCGTTGACAACCGAGTGGAGACTCATCGTCTTGTCGCCACGCGATTTCGTCTTCCGTCAAGATAGCCCGACGCGTGGCAAGCGGGGTTTTGCTGGGGACAGGTTCAACCCGCAAAATGCGAAAGCGCTCGTTTTGGGAATGGAAGCACCGATGCCGACGGGAAATCACACGATTTGGGTGGCAGGCATCGGAACTGCTCCTGACCCCTTTGGTGAAACCTCTGTTGATTTTGTTCCGCCAACCGTAGAAGCATTAGCGCCTGCCTACAAACTTTATCCGCTGCCTATCGCGGCTGGGACGAAACAATCATCCTCGTTGCAAATCGCCGGCGTCGGCAAGGTCGTTTTGCCAAGCGATAGCGTTGCCCCTGTTCCCCGTTGGCGAGGTTTTGGGTTTACGAACGGCGAGCGGGTGGTGCGATGGCAACCGATATTGACAGTTGCTGATGACAAGGGCGTTGAGCGAGGCGCGCTCGTTTGGCTCGTTCGTTGCGCATCGTTGCCATACCTTCACGCATCATGGCTTGTTTTCGGTTCCGCTGACGAAACTTTCTGGTTGAAAAATCGTCAAGTCGTGCAAACTGCCTTGAAGCGAACCCTCAACGAATGGCGCAACGGCGTTTGGCTACTGGAAGCAGGCACGGACAGGTTCACGGCTTACATCAACGAGCAAGTGAAAATTGGTGCGGTTGTTGTCAACGATACTGAGACGAGCAGAGAAGTGAGCGTTCGTTTCGCCGTCATTCAAAACGGACAAGTTGTTCACGAACGAACGGAAGCAGTGAAATTGAACGGGCGAAGTTCAGCGACGGTTTCATACGATTTGCCCTCGTTGACTGCAGGTAAATTCCTCGTGCGGGTGGGATTGCTTTCCGCAAGTCAAGTCGTTGACGAGTTGCAACACGAACTCGTTGTCACCGAACGACCGAAGGTCACTGATGCTGACAAAATAACTGTCAAGGACGGTCACTTCATTGTCCGCGTCCCTCGCCCCTCGTCCCCCGCTCCTGAAGAGCGTTGTTGGTTCGCCTTTGGCATCAATTACTGGCCGCGCTATGTCGCTGGAAAAGAGCAGAGTGATTATTGGCGCCATTGGCTTGACCCAACCAACTATGACCCCGAACTCGTTGAGCAAGATTTGCTCATTTTGCGGGAGATGGGGATGAATTGTGTGAGCATTCAATACACGAACTTGCGTCAAGCGATGCCGTTACGCGACTTTCTGCGTCGCTGTCACGAACACGGCATCAAAGTCAACTTGTTCATCGCAGGTGCTCACCCGTTGCATTTTCAACCTGAGTTGGCTCGCCAGTTGATTGAAGCAGCAGATTTGGCGAATCAACCTGCGATGTTTGCTTACGACCTCGCTTGGGAGCCGCGATGGGGCAATTACGGTGAACGAAGGCGACATGATTCGGAATGGCGAATTTGGCTCGCTGAGCAATACGGGAGTGTGGAAAATGCTGAGCGGGATTGGGGATTCAAATTGCCCAGAGACGAGAAAGGCAACCCGACAGTGCCACGAGATGAACATTTGCTCAACGATGGCGAATGGCGCGTCATGGCAGCAGCCTATAGGCGCTTCCTTGACGATTTCATCAGTCGCAAGTATCGTCAAGTTTGCAGGTTCATCAGGAAACTTGACCCGAACCATTTGCTCGGTGCACGAACAGGTTACGGTGGCGGCCCGTTCGGCGCTGAGAGCGCTTTCCCCTTTGACCATACGGCAGGGGCAAAGCATTTGGATTTCGTGTCCCCTGAAGGTTGGAACTTGGGTTGGCTCGGACAAGCCAACGAAGAACAATTTGCTCGCGCAGCGTTCATCACTGCTTATGCACGATGGGCGGGCAAAGGCAAGCCAGTTTTCTGGGCGGAGTTTGGGTTGACACTTCGGCACGGAGCGTTTTCGTTAGACTGGTATCGCGACACCGAGCGGTTGCAATCTCAAGCACAACTTTACGAAGCGATGTATCGGCTGATGAAAGTTAGCGATGCCGACGGAGCGATGGGATGGTGGTTTCCAGGCGGTTATCGTGCGGACGAACGAAGCGACTTTGGAATTGTCAACCCCGATGGAACATTGCGCCCTGCTGCTGAAGTTGCGAAACGATGGAGCGAAATTTTGACGAACTTGCCCTTAGAACCCGTCTCCCATCCCTCGCCTCCTGTCCCGATTCGCATTGACCGTGACGAAAATGCAAGGGGTCCGATGGCGCTTTGGCTCAAGCATGGCGATGAAGTTGCAAAGTTGGTGCGTGAGGGTAAACAGGTGATGCTCGTCACGGACGGGACAGGAAAAACTTCTGACGATTGCCCAGAAGTTGCCGTTGGCAACACTCCTTGGTCGTCGGGCAAACCTCCAAAGTTTCTCAACGGCGAAATCAACGCCCTTTGGGTTTCGGTGGACGGTCAAAACTGGCAAGAAATCGTCCCTGAAGTTTTGTCCGACAACTTGCCCGTTGTCCGTTTGCCCACAGTTGACCGTATTTTCCTGCGCATTGAGTTGGGCAACACGGGCGAGGTTGCTTGGCTGCCACCAAACGAATGTTCCAAGAGAATGCGGGGCGTCGTCGTGCGTATCAATGTGAACGGCGGCACAACTGTGGAAGTGTCTATCCCGCGCCGTGTTGAACCGTTTGCCGATGTCCTTTTGGACAATATCGCCGTGCCTCTTTTCAAAACCGCCAATGCCTTGACCGTCACCGTTCGGCTTTATTGGTGCGACACTTCTTTTGGTGAACGGGGACAGTTCAGCCTGCAACGCTAACGGTTGGGTCATTTTTGTGCCAAATGCCAAAGGTCGTAAAGCAATCCCTCACTGATAGGCATGTCTAGCAAGCGGAACCACGCGTAAACGATGCGTCCGTTGCCGACGGGCACGACGCCCACCGCGATGCCGTGCGACCGCTTTTGCGCATCCACGAGTTCCACTAATGGCACGATGCCCGCTTGCGGTGCTAACGGGCGCCAGCGTGTGTCGCCGTCTTCGGGAAACGGAAACCGTTTTGGGACGTGAGGGAACGCTTTTTCGTCCCGCACGGCGAAGGTCAGCGTTTGTCCCGCTGGAGGGCGCTCCCATGCGACCTGCAGTGGCAACCCCAACTGTGGCGCATGGTGCACTGCGCGCCCGCGTTCCATCGCACGGTCGTAATGAAACGGCATTGGTGCCGACGGCAACACCATGAGTGTCCCACCCGCTTCCACATAGCGGCGCAGCGCCATCAGCACATCGTTAGGCTCTTTGACCGTCGGTTGATAGACTTCGCCAGCCCCGTAAACGGTGATAGGAAACTTTTGCGGGTTGAAAGTTTGCGGGTCAATGACTTGCGCCCACGACACCTCAACGGGCGTCACGCCTACCTCAAGCAGAAACCAGACCCCTTCCGAATCGCTGCCGGGCAACAAAGCGATGGGGATGTTGCGCAACGCGTTGCGCAACTTTTGCCGCTCCGACTCGGTGATGGCTGCTGAATGCAGCCGGGGCGAACGCATCGGAAGACGCTTGAATTTGGGAGCAAACTCGGCAGTCGTTTTCCACTCGCGATCGCCCTGTTCAACGGACGGCTCAATTTCGCTTCCTTCGTGCCACTCGTTCCAACTGGTGATGAGCACCCAATCGGGGTTGGCTTTCAGTGCGGCTTCCCACAACACACGGTAGGTCGCCCCGTTGTGTCGTTCCGTGATGGGGCGGGGCGGCGGTCGGTCAGGCAATTTGCTGTCGTCGTAGCCAGGGATGATGGTCACACACGCGATACGCCCATCACCAGCCATCGCCACCCACTCGGAAAAGGCTCGCTCTGCCCATGCCCGAATCGCATCGGGCGATTTGCCCTGTGTCTCGCCCGTGATGTTGTAGGTGTGGATGCCATCAAAGACGCGAGCGGCGCGACGGGAAGTTTGGTCGCCGATGAACACGGCTCCTCCTGGGTAACGCTTGTTCGCTTCACTAATGACCCACAGCCATCCGCCCAACCCGATTTGCCCAATGGCGCGCCCATAAACGAACAGCACGGGCTTGCCGTCCAGTTTCAGCCACGCAGGATGCCTGCCGTAACGCTCCAGCAGGTAGAGGACATCGCTAAGGGCTTTGGTGCGGTCGTTGTTGGGCACGGTCTCAAAATAGGCGGTCACTGTCAACCCGAAGCGCTGTGCCGTGTCCAGCAAGAGGGGCAGCCCTTGGTCGTGGAAATCGTTGGGCTGCCACCAGCTGAAGATGAAGCCGTCAATACCCGCTTCCCTCGCCCAGCGGCAGTGTTGCTCCACGACTTTGGGGTCGTGGCTGTCGTAGGGACCAAGTTGCGGGTAATGGGTGCTGCTACCGATGCGCTTGTTGGCTTCGTCCACTTCATGCCAATGCACCCAACGCCCGCTGACCTGCGGGTTGCCATACCAGCCGTAGTAGAACGCCAACACCTTTTTGGGCACTTTCGTCCAACGCACTTTCGCCCGCTCGGCTAACCCTTGGGTGTCCATCATCGCCCGCCCTCCTTGCCAAAGTCCGCATAACGCCGCTATCGCTGTCAACGCCCATTGCCACCCTCGCACGCGACGACACACCTCCTTAATTTTGGGGCGCGGCTGACACCGCTCTGAGTGGGGCAGTTTTCGCTTTTCACTGTCGGTACCGCCGCTTGATGTCCAACAGCCGTTCCGTCACTTGGGCTGACCGCCTATCTGACGGCGAACGGGGTTGCGCGGTGACTGGACACTCCGTCGGCGCTTGCCGTTTCGGCAATTCCGTCGACCCTGACGGTGCAGGTTGTCGCTGCGCTCGTTGCTTCGCCGAAAGCAATCGCTGCGTCCGCTCGGTCACAGGGACAGGGCGCACCCGTCGCTGCTGTCGCCATGCGTCCCATCGTCGGACGAACGCGGCGACGAACTCGGGTATGCCGATGGCTAACCGGCGCGCTGCGATATCCAACAAGAGCGCCATCAGCGCCGCGACGAGGCAGCCTTGCCAAAGGTCCACGATCGCCCCTTGTCGCTGGCGTGGCAATGCAAACACCGCTTCAGGCGGCACACCGAAGCGCCCACCGGTGATGGCGCTCAACTGCCGCAATAGCCGCTCGTTGGGGCGGACGAACCGATACTCGGTCGGGTAGGGGACAGCGAAACTCGCCACATACACCCCCATTTGTCCGCTTGCATCGCGTTCCGTTACCGTCACGCGGTAAATGCCCGTCTCGCCCGCTGCGACGGTGCCCCGATAGCGTCCCACACCTTCCTGCTGCAGCACGACCGTTTTGCTCTCGCCGCTCGGTCCTGAGACGATGGCTTGCGGCTGTAGCAGGTTCACCGGTTCGCCCCTTTCATCGGCGGCGAACAATTCAATCGTCGCCCGCCCCTTTGCCACTTGCACCCAAAGGTCGTAGTTGCCGTGCGCTGCTTTGCGCAAAGCACTTTTGACGATGTTCGCCCACAACTTGCCAAACTCCCCCCAACCCAGCCACGCCCTCCCCCATCGCCCCGACGCATCCGATGTGAACGCAACGGAACTCCCCAAGCCAAACTGCCCGACCGCCAACAGCGGGTCACCTTTGTCCGTGCGCATCAGCGTGCGGGCAAAGGGTTTGTCGGAGGTGACGCAGTAACCAAAGAGCGGGGGCATAGACCGAAAGTCAATGCCGTTGAGCATTTCGTCGCTGCCAGCAAGGCGTGGAATGAACGGGTGCTCCTCTATCGCCGAACGAGTCATGACGCTGACATCGGCGGTGAACATCTTGGGCAAATCGCGGGCGCTTTGGGCGATATAAAAGTTGCCGCCACCAAGTTGTGCGAGGCGCTGCAGAAAGGGCGCGTCTTTACCGTTGGGTCGCCCAAACCCGACCGCTGTGATGGTCACGCCCATCCGCCGCAGGGCTTGAGCGATCTCAAAGCAACCGCCTTGCTCGTCGCAATCGTCGGTGTCGCCCATGAAGATGATGTGGCGCACGCGGGTGACTTCTGCGGTGATCGCTTTCGCCGCCAACTCCAAACTCGGTCGGCAATAAATGCCCCCACCTCCCGCTTGGATGCGTTGGATTTGGGTGATGATAGTGTCACGGCGTCGAGCATCTTGGATGGGCACCAACCAATCAGCGCCTTCGCCGCTGACGATGACGCCGAAGCGGTCAATGGGGCGCAGCATCCGCAGCGTTTCTATTGCCGCTTGGGCTGCCAAGTGCACTTTTTGCACGCCCCCCTCCATCACTGCCATGCTCCCTGAAGTGTCCATGACGATGAGAACAGTTGCCGCCGGATAAACGCGCCGTTGGCGCCCTTCCAAGTCCACTGGCAACACTTTTGCGATGTCTGTCCCGTAGTAGCCGCCGGACAAAAAGGAGCCTTCACCGCCGACCATCACCAACCCAATGCCACTGTCCTGCACCCAACTTGACAGCGTTGTCATTTGCTTGTCCGACATCGCCCACGCTGGGTAGCCCACCAAAATCACGGCTTCGTAGTTGCCCCACTCTTCGGGGCGCGTGGGTAGACCACCTTGCCCGACCACCGTGACCTTGAGCCCGTTCGTCCGTAGCGCCTTCGCCAGCGCCGCCCCTTCGCCCGGCTGCCCTTCTGCCAGCAGGACCCGTCCTTCGCCCGCCACTTTGACCAAGCCCATCCCGATGTTGTTGCGCAACTCGCTGTCGCCACCTGCGTCCAGCACGAACCGAAACCGATGCACGCCTGGTTCATCCGCCCGCAAGGTGACGACCACTGCGTTTTTACCCTGCACCCAACGGATAGGCACTTTTCTGACAGGCACGCCGTCGCGGTCAACGCGCAAAACGCCTTCGCCCCCATAAGTCGCTTCCACGATCACTTGAGCCGCAAAGGGTTGGTGCCGCCGCACCTGCGCAGGCATTGCGACATCGGCGACCAACGCGTCTTGGCGGTCGCTCTTCGTCCGCAGCGGCACGACATCAATGGGGATGCCTTGACTTTTGGCAACCAACGCTGCCGAAAGGGCATCGCCCATCGTTTCGTTGCCGTCCGAAAACAGCACGATGCGGGGTGCGAAACCTTCGGGGACAAGCCCCATCGCCAACCGCAATGCGGCTGCGATATCTGTCGCCGATCGGTCAGGTCGTGCCCGTAACGGTGGGGCGGCGCGCAACGGGGCTGGCACCACTTCCATGAGGGGGTTCCGGCCGAACACGATGATGCCGACGATGTCACCGTTGCCAGCGTTTTTGAGGGCGCGGTCAATGAAGGCGTGCAAGCGCGGGCGCTCCGCATCGGCGACGCTCTCCGATGCGTCCACGACGAACAGGGCACAAACGCGTCGGGCAACCAACCGCACCTGCACGCCCGCCAGCGCCAAAACAAGCGCCCCCAACACGACGGCACGCAACGCCAACACAAACCGTTTGCGACTGGGCGTCATGCCCGCTAACTGCCGCCCTGTCCACCACAGCAATGCTCCGACAAGGGGCAACAGCAGCAGCCACTGTGGGGCTGCGAAACGAATCACAAAGCGTTCACCACCAAGATGTGCTGTTGCGCTACGGTTGCGGTGGCGTTGTCACGACCGGCGCACATAGACGAACCACTCTATCGTCAGCACCACCAACGCCATCGCGACCGCCCACTTCCACAACTCCTGCCACGCCACCGTTTGCCTTTGCGCCGCGTAAACTTTACCGCCCAATCGCACGGTGCGTTTGGGCGCGATGTCGCTTTCGTCCGCATTCAGCAAGTTAACGGCGAACTGCGTCCGCAACTTGCCCGCTTGCAACTCGTAGACGCCTACTTGTTCCGTCTCGCGCAAAACCAACTGTTGGTCGGGCACATTCAACCGTTCCGTCCGACCGTTCGGGCGTTTCAAAATCGCCGTCGTCGTCGGCAACACCAGTGAGATGACCGCACCCGCTTTGAGCGTGAACCCTTGCTCCCAGCGCTGCCCACCCACCGACCACTTCAAGGCGTTGGCGATGAAAATCGGGAAGCCAACCCGTAGCGGAAAATCGCTGTCCGCCAAGTTGAACCCCACAAACAGCCACCGCTTTTGCTTTCGCTCACCCACTGCCACCAGTGGCGTGGTAGGCGTTTCAGCAATTGCTTGCGCCCAATCCGCCAATCGCACCTTCAACGCTGTGTCAACGATGACGGGGCTTAAATCCACGAACCGCAGGACGGGATGCTCTTTGTCCCAAACGATGCCCGTCGGCATCTTGACTGTCCCGACCTTACGGGTGAACGCGTTGTCCGTGGTGTTGATGAACCAAACCGCTTTCGCCTTCACGGGTTCCACCTTTGTCCCGTCAAAGATGACGACATCGTAGCGTCCGCCGACGCCATCGCCTTTTTCCGTCGCAGGCACTTGCGGCGCTTTGTCCACGACGCATTGGGGCTCAACGGCGAGCGCCCGCTCAAGGAAAAAGTTGCCGCTGCCGACCAGCAAGACACGCACAGCCCGCCGCCCACTGCCGACCCAATGGATGACATCATCGCTTTCAAGTGCATCGTCAGGACACTCCCATTGCAAGGTCACCTGTCGCACGGAAGCAGGCAGCAACAGCGTTTCCCCATGCAACTTTTTGGCGGGCAGGACGAGTTCCTTGGCGTTGACCAGCTGCCCATCCGCCAACAGGCTCAATGTGCCCTTCAGCGCCCTTCGGCTGAAGTTGCGCAAGATAGCGAAAAGCAGCAAACGGTCGCCCTTGCGTTGGGCGTCCAGCGTCACAAAGCCGGCATTGCGGTCGCTGGCGCCGACGGCTTCATAAACCACCTCGGCGTTGCCCGCCGCAAAATCGCTGACTTCAGGGAACGAACCGTCGGAGACGAGCACGATGCGGGCGTTGGAGCGGTTGGTCAACAGCGCGGCTGCCAGCCGCAACGCCGCACCGACATCGGAGGGCGCATCGGTCGGTCGCACTGTGTCCAACACCTGGCGCAACCGTTGATGGTCTGTGTTCAAAGCCGCGAGGACTTTCGGCTCACTCATCGCCACGATCAACGCGGCTTGGTCGTGAGCGCTCAACCCTGCCAAATGGCGCACGATGCGTCGTTTGGCTTCTGCAAAACGGTTGGGATGGAGATCGGTCGCTCGCATGCTGGCGGACGCATCCAACACGAACACGACGGCTCCGCCCGCAATCCCTTCGCTTTTGACCATCGGTCGCGCTAACGCCAGCAACAGCAACAAAGCCGCTAACAACTGCAACACCATCAACCAGTTGAACCGTAGCCGCTGCCAGAGCGCATTGGCGCGGACATCGGTCGTGACGGGCGGGAAGAGAAAGAGGGCAGGCACGCGAACGGGACGGCGCCGAATTTTGAGCAGGTAAAGGGCGATGATGAACGCCGCGACAGGCACAAACCACAGCAACATCATGGGCGCTTGCAACAGCATGTAGCATCACCTTGCCTGGGCGTGCGACAGCGCCTTCAGCGTTGCACTGGTGCGTTCGCCCTTACGGGCTGCGTCCTTCAAAGCGTTTGCGTTGCTTGACGGTCAGCAACCGTGCCGTCGTTTCCGTTGCCCGCCCCTGTTGGGTCGGCGCGTCGGCGCGCTCCCCTTCGCGCGTCGGTGGCGTGTTCGTCTCGCCAGGCGAAACAGCGGCAGGCACCGCTAGCCCTTTCTGCCTTGCTCGCTCCTTCGCCGCTTTCAACCGCTCGGTCACCGCCAGTTGAGGCTCTGGACGGCGACGCCGACGGGCTGTCGCTGCCGCTAATTTTTGTGCCAGCGTATGGACCACCTCAGGGGCACCGATGACCACTCGCCGCACCGCAATGTCCAACAGCAACAGCGCTAACGCCACCACCACGCACCAGTGCCAAATATCCGTCGCAACTTCATGCCGTCCTTGGGGCAACACGAACACCGCTTCGGGCGCCGGGTTCACCCGACCACCTGTCAGTTCCGCCAAGCGCTTCAACAGCGGCAAGTTCACCCGCACAAACCGATACTCGCTCGGATAAGGCACCGCCAATCCCCTCCCGTAAACCCGCACTATCTGCCCCTCCCGCTCCGTCACCGTCAGCCAATAAACGCCTGTCTCGCTCACGGCAAATCGCCCGACATATCGTCCCATCCCTTCCTGCTGCAGCACGACCGTTTGCCCCGCTCCGTCGGGTCGGCTGACACGCACTTCGGGGGTGAGCAAGTTGACAGGTTCACCGCGCGGGTTGAACGCTTCCAGTTGCACGACCGCTGTTCCCTTGTCTGTCCGCACCGTCAGGGCATATTTACCGTGCGCTGCTTTGCGCAAAGCACTTTTGACGATGTTCGCCCACAACTTGCCAAACTCCCCCCAACCCAACCACACCCTCCCCCATCGCCCCGACGCATCCGATGTGAACGCAACGGAACTCCCCAAGCCAAACTGCCCGACCGCCAACAGCGGGTCACCTTTGTCCGTGCGCATCAGCGTGCGGGCAAAGGGTTTGTCGGAGGTGACGCAGTAACCAAAGAGCGGGGGCATAGACCGAAAGTCAATGCCGTTGAGCATTTCGTCGCTGCCAGCAAGGCGTGGAATGAACGGGTGCTCCTCTATCGCCGAACGAGTCATGATTTGCACATCGGCGACAAACAAGCGGGGCAACTCTTCACCCGTGTGGCTCACGACATAAAAATTGCCGCCGCCTGCTTGCGCCAACTGTTGCAAAAAGGGTGTTGCCGGACCTTTGCCAAAGGACACAGCCGTCACCGTAATGCCCATCGCTTTCAACTGTCGCGCTAAGTTCACGCTGCCGTCTTGTTCATCGCAATCGTTACCATCGGCGAGCAAAATGATGTGGCGCGAGCGGGTTGCTTCCGCCATCATGCCTTTTGCCGCCAGTTCCAAACATTGACGGACGAAAATGCCCCCGCCACGCGGCGTGATGCGTTGGCTGAGTTTGTTCATGATGGCAGCGCGTTGGCTGGCAGGTTGAATAGGCGCTAGCCACTCCACACAACCGCCGCTGACGATGACGCCGAAGCGGTCAATGGGGCGCAAGGTTTTGAGGGCAGTGACGGCAGCGTGGGCGGCGGCGTCCACTTTGCGATGCCCCGCCTCGCGACAATCACCCGGCTGGTCCATGCAATTCATGCTGCCGGAAGTGTCCATGACGACGACGACAGTTGCGGCGGGATAAACGCGCCGTTGGCGCACCTCCAAATCTACGGGCAACACCTTCGCCACTTCCGTGCCGTAGTAACCGCCCGTTAAAAACGCTTGCTCGCCGCCGACCATCACCAACCCCATCCCGCTCTCCCGCACCAACCCAGCCAACAACTTCATCTGCTGCGCCGACATCGCCCACGCAGGATAGTTCGCCAGAATGACGGCATCGTAGCCGAGCCACTCTTCGGGGCGAACAGGCAACTGACCTTGCGCAACGAGTTCAGCGTCAATCCCGTTGGCGCGCAGCGCTTGGGCTAACGCGATACCGTCCCCTTTTTCGCCTTCTGCCAGCAGCACCTTCGTTGTGCCCGCAACGCGCACGATGCCCAGCCCGATGTTGTTTTTCGGGTTGCTGTCGGGGTGCCCGTCTAATATGAAGCGGAAACGGTGCACGCCCTCTGCGTCCGCCCAAAGGTTCAGGACGACGGCGTTTTTGCCCCGCACGAAACGGACGGGCACCTCCTTGACCGGCACGCCGTCGCGGTCTACCCGGATGATGCCTTTGCCTGCCTGCGTGGCTTCCAAAACGAGGCGCACAGGAAACGGTTGATGACGCTTGACCTGCGACGGCATCTGCACATCCGCCAGCAAAACTTCCCGTTGCGCCGCCTGCGGCTTCAACGGCACGACATCAATGGGGATGCCTTGACTTTTGGCGACCAACGCTGCCGAAAGGGCATCGCCCATCGTTTCGTTGCCGTCCGAAAACAGCACGATGCGGGGTGCGAAACCTTCGGGGACAAGCCCCATCGCCAACCGCAATGCGGCTGCGATATCTGTCGCCGATCGGTCAGGTCGTGCCCGCAGCGGGGGTAACCGCGACAGGTTCATGGGCGCCAGTTCGGGAATAGGTTGACGGGCAAAGGCAATGACGGCAACTAAGTCGTCGCTACCTTTGTGCCGCAGCGCGGCATTGATGAAGTTGACGGCAGAGGAACGCTCGCGTTCGGCAACGCTCTCGGAAACATCCAGAACGAAGATGGCGCAAAGGCGGGATGGGCGACGAACGAGTTGCACACCTGCCAACGCGCTAACGAGCAGCGTCAGGATCAACGCGCGGAATAGCAGGATGACCTGTTTGCGCCCTCGCGTCACGCCCGACAAGAGGGCGCTTGTGCGCACCAATCCAAGCCACAACAGGGGCAACAACAGCAACCAAAACGGCGCCGCAAAGCGCATCGCTGTCACTTCCCTGCGGCGTTACGCCCCGCTTTCACGGTGACCCGACGACGCCTAAGCGGCGTAACTGGCGGAACACGATGTCGGCGACGGGCGCGTCGGACATCACCCGCACACACCAACCACCTACCCGCCGGCACAAGTCATCCAGTTGGCGACAAAAGTTTTCCAAATTGCGCCGATACTCCCGCAAAACGCTTGCCGTCGCGGTCACTTCAAGGACAGCGTCGGTTTCGCAATCGACGAGGCGCAAATCGCCTTCCAGTGCGGGCGCCCATTCGGCATCGGACAAAATATGCACCAGCAACAACTCGTGCCCGCGCAGCGTCACTTGGCGCAGCGCGTCAGGGAATGCAGCGTCCAAACCGTCCGAGAGCAACACCGCCAAGCCTTTGGGGACATCCGTTTGCGCAAATTGCCGCAAACCTATCGCTACCCCTTTGCCGTCGGGTTGCACCCCTTTCAGCCATGCCAATAGGCGCGGGAACATGCCTTTGCCCCGCAGGAAGGTGAGGCGTTGCTGCGGTTGCGACAAAGCGATGGGCATCACAGCGTCACCGCCGCACAACCCAATGTAACCCAACGCCGCCGCCAGTTGCTGCGCCAGTTGCCATTTGGGCGGATTGCCAAACTGCATGGACGCGGACGCATCCAGTAACAGGTAAACGGGCAACTCTGTCTCGTCGCGGTAGGTTTTGACGATGGGGCGGTCAAGACGGGCGAAAATTTTCCAGTCCAAATGCCGTGTGTCGTCGCCGACGGCATAAGGGCGGAAATCGGCGAACTCAATGGAGATGCCCTTGCGTTTGGACAGCCGTTCGCCCCGCAACGCACCCGTGTGAACGCGGCGCGGCTGCAACCGCAACCGCTCCAACCGCGTGAGCAATTGCGTGTCTAACATCGCCCACCGACCACCTTCACTGGCGGCTTAGGGAACAAACTCGTGCCACCTGCCCCCAAATTTTGCGCGCAGGCGTTCAGAGGTTAAACAGCGATGGGTTCGCGTTCGGTGCGTTCCACATGCTCAAGGAGGCGGTCAAGGAGCGCATCGGGCGTCACTTGGTCGGCTTCGGCTTCAAAGTTGAGGATGACGCGATGGCGCAGGGCGGGCTTGACGGCTTTTTTGATGTCGTCGCGGGCGACATTGTAACGCCCGTCCAGCAACGCAAACACCTTGCCCGCTAACAGCAGCGTTTGCGCGGCGCGCGGCGAGGCACCGTAACGGACATAGCGGTTGACTTCGGACGGCGCCAGTTCGTTGTGAGGGTGCGTGGCGGCGACGATTTTCAGGGCGTAATCCCGCACGGGCGGGGCGACCGGCACCTCCCGCACGATGCGTTGCAACCGCAGCAAATCGTCGCAGCCGGCGACGGGTTGCACCTGCGGCAACTCTGCGCCCGTCGTGCGGTCAACGATTTCCCGCAACTCGTCCAGCGACGGGAAGGGCACCAGCAACTTAAAAAAGAAGCGATCCAACTGTGCTTCGGGCAAAGGGTAAGTGCCTTCCTGCTCGATGGGGTTTTGCGTCGCCATGACCCAAAACGGCGGCTCAAGGGGGTAGCGCTTGCCGCCGACCGTGACCGCCAACTCCTGCATCGCTTCCAACAGCGCCGATTGCGTTTTGGGCGTGGCGCGGTTGATTTCGTCGGCGAGGACGATGTTGGCGAAAATCGGACCGGGGCGAAAGACGAAGGTGCGTTGCCCCGCTTCCGTTTCGGTCAACACCTCGGTGCCCGTAATGTCGGCGGGCATCAGGTCGGGCGTGAACTGGATGCGAGAAAACTTGAGGTTGAGGGTTTGCGCCAGCGTCCGCACCAGCATCGTTTTGCCCAACCCCGGCACGCCTTCCAATAGCACATGCCCACCTGCTGCCAGCGCGACTAAAACGCTCTCCACGATGTCGTTCATGCCGACGATGACTTTGCGGATTTCACTTTCAACGACGCGCAATAGGTCGCGGCACCATGCCGCCAATTCCCGACCGCCTTCCATGCCGGTCACCTCGCCGTTGAGATGGTCGGGGCGCTGGTTCAGCGTTGTAACGCCTCAAAGTAGCGGCGCACCCGCTGCCGTTCGGACGGCGGAATGAGTTGCTGGCTCAAGGCTTGTTCGGCGCGCTTCATGTAAGTCGGCAGCACCTGGCTGAGCGGAACGCCAGACCCTGATGGTGCCGGCAAGGCGAGCACCTCTTCGCTCAGCGCCGGTCCAGGCAGCACCGGTTGCGCCCCTGAAAGGGCATGGGAGCGGGTGCGGAAGTTCAACTGCACCCGTTCGCTAAACTGCGGGCTTTCGCCTTGCCCCAGCCATTCGCTGGGGAACGGTGCAGGTCCTTGCCCGCGTCCCCAACCGCTGCTCGCAGCCGGTCCTGGCAGCGGTTTACCCCCCAAGCCCGACCCACCGATGCCCGTGCCAAAACCCAAGCCGGCAAGACCGCCGGCGCCTGCGCCGATTCAGCCGAAGCCCCAGTGGGGGCGGTGACCCCGCCCCGACCCCTTTCAGGTGCCGCCCGCTTTCATCTGCTTGACCGCTTCCAACAGTTGCCGCGCCAGTTCGCGAATTTTCTCGTCGTCGCCGTAGCGTTTCGCCAGTTCCTCAATCGCCCGCTCCAACTCCCTGAGCATCCGTTCTAACTCCTCGGGCGACAGGTTGGGCATTTGCCCCTGCTGCAACTGCTGCAACTGCTCCAATTGCTTTTGCAATTCCGCCAGTCGGCGCATCGCTTCCTGAAAGTTCGGGTCACTCATCAACTTGCGCAGAAACTCTTGCGCCTGCCGCGATAGTTGCAATGCCTGCAGTTGCTGCTGGATGCTTTGCAATTGCTGTCGCAACTGGCGCTTTTCGGGTTCGGTGAGCGGGCGCCCTTGCTCGTCCTTGTCCGATTGCAGCATTTGCCGCAGTTGCGCCATTTGTAGCGTCAGGCTTTCCATGTGTCGCTGGAGCGCTTGCAGGTCACCTTGCACCATCAAGTCCAGCGTCCGTTGGAGTGATTGCAGTTCGCTCCGCAACGCTTGGCGCTGACGGGTGTCCCGCGTTTGCGCCAGTTGGCGCTCCAACTCTTGCATCCGCTGCAACAACGGACGCAACGCGTCCATTTGTGACGCCATTGCGCGGCGGGTCAACTGCTGACGCAGCGTTTGTGCGGCGGTCACGGCTTTCGTGGAGACGCGCCGCAGGTGCTCGTGCGACTGACGCTCCAACTTTTGGGCTTCTGCCAACAGTTTGTTCAACTTGACCATCGCGTCCTTTTTACTCAACCGTCCCTGTTGCGCTCGCCGATAGAGTTCGTTCAACTGCTGCGCCAAGCGCTTTTCGGTCGGCGACGCTTCAGCCGTTTTGGCGTGCTCCGCGATGGGGTTGAGCACCCGTTTGACTTGCTCCACCATCTGCTCGGCTTCTTTGCGGTCTTGGCGCCACCGTGCCGTGAAGGGCAAGGGCAATTGGGGTAACAAGCGACTGACCACGACCGCCAGCACCAACGCCACGATCGCTCCATGCCACGCCGTCAAGCGGAAGCGAAAGAGGCGTGCGGGACGCACAGACGCAAGGTGATGCCAAGCGTCTTCGCACAGCGGTCCAGCGAAAGGGGTGGCGTCGCACAGCACCGCTGTCGTCACGCGGTCTTTCAAGTGGGCACGACGGTCAATCAGTTGCGCGACGACTTCCACAGGCAACGGGCGCCACAGCGCGTAAACGATGCCCACCACTACACCGAAGGCGATGAGGGCGATGAGCGTCAACGGTTCTACCGTCCATGCGCCTTGCCAATCGCCGATGTCCATCAACAGCGCCGTCGCCGCCCCGATAGTGCCACTGATTGCCCCGTAGCGCCACGCCAAGACGGTGCGGATGCGCCGCTGAAAGGGGCGCAAATGCTGTCGCAACGCATCGGGTGGCATGGGCTGCACCCCCTTTTACGCGTCGCCTCAATTTTGGCGACCCTTGGTGCCTATCGCCATCAAAGGCGTGGCAGGCTATGCCCTTGCCACGGCTGCACAAAAAGGCGGGCAAATTGCCCCTTCACCTACTTGCGCCGACGCCCTAAAAGAGACGCAGCGATGCCCACAAGGACGGTTATGACAGCGATGACGCTGCCGTACACAGTTGCTTGCTGAACGAACGCGTCAAGGGCAAACTGAGGCGGGTGAGCGGAGATTTCCGTTATCCGCACGAACGGATACAGCGGTGTCCACGCTGCGTTGTAGGGCAAAGGCAAAAGGACGACGGCGAGGAGCGTGATGACAGTCAGGTAGCGCGCCCAAGTCAATCGCCGCAGCGTCACAGACCAAAACCGAGCGACCGCCCAAAACGCCGTCAACCCCAAGGCGCAATAACCGACACCGACCAGCAACGGCGCCCACAACGGCGCAACGCCAAATCGCCATGCCATCAGCGCGTTCAAAGTGCCTGCTGTGACCGCAAGCCAAGTCAGGATAAATGGCAATGCCCCTGAAGCGACGGGGCGGAACAACTGCAGCGGACGGAACCAACCATCGTCGGCAGGCGGCTTGCCGTCATGTTCGCCGAAAGTCGCCACCCACGCCACAAACGGGGCGATGAACAGGCTGACGAAACCGGTCGTCATCAGCAGCACCATCGTCACATCTGCCGCGTTTAGTCCTCGCGCTAAGGGTGCACTGAACGCTGCGTCCAGCGTCAACACGCTAAGCACACTTAACAGCAACGCTTGCCGTCGCAGCGAGCCGATGAAGTTGCCCTGATAAACTGCGGGCAGTTTAGCAGCCGTCGCCGTCAGCCAAAAGCGCGTGAGCAGCACGCTGAACGCGACACCGATAAGCCAGCAGGGCACCGAAACACCAAACAACTTCGTCGGCGACGCCTTGATGACAGGCGCGGCGAAGGGATGCAACGCCGCCAGCGGGAAAACGACCTCTGCGGGGGCTACTACACCCACACCGAGGGGAGCGACAGCGCGTCTGACATTGGCGATAATTTCTACAAGCGCCATCCAAAAAGTCGCTCCCAACATCACTGTGACACCCAAGTATGCCCAAAAGGTGGCGATGCCGCTGGTGCGGTTGCACGCTGAGCAATACAGCGCAAAAGCACAAAGGTGCAGCGTGCTGAAGGCGATGAGGGCGTAAGTCGCCAGCAAATCACCGACCGTCGCCCCACCCATGATAATGCACACCGTCGCGAGGGGCATAGACTCCACCAGCAACAGCGTCAAAAACGCGAACGACGCGAGCAATTTGCCGGCGAGAATTTGCATCGGGCGCAGCGGGGTCGTCAAAAGCAAATCCAGCGTCCGTCGTTCCCGCTCAAAGGAAATGGCGCTGGCGGTCAAGGCAGGGGCGATCAGCACGACGACTGTGACAAGGCTGTAGAGCAGCGTGGCGTAAAAGCTTTGCAACCGCCATTGCAGTTCTGCCGGATGGCTCAACGGCGTTTGGGCGACGATGCCTTGATACGCCAGTGAAACGATAGCGATGAGAAACAGCAGGTAAGCGCCCTGCAGCCAAAATGCACGGGCAAAACGCATCCGCACCTTCATCTCACGGCTGATGACAGGGTTGCCAACCACCAGCGTCAGCAGATCGCGCAGCCACTGAAACGGTCTTAGCGCCACGCCCCAGATGCCGCGCAGAGCTATCGCCGCCATGCTTGCCCACCGCCCTGTTAAGGCAATTACGCTAAACGCTCGCCTTCGTCCGCCGAACGATAGAGCCGCCTTTGCCACTCCCAGTGACTTTCGTCTTACGGGCAGGCTGTCGCCCGCCCCGATCGGTCCGGCAAACTGCGTGGGCGAAGGTGTTAGGCAACTTCGCCTTTGGTCACCCGCAAGAAGACATCCTCAAGGTTCATCGTCGTTTCGCTGAAGGTGGCGATGCGGTGACCGTCAAGGACGATGCGGCGCAAAAGGTCAGCCTGGGTGTCGTCATCACCGACAAATTGCGCTTCCACACCGCTGTTGATGACTCGGACTTGGACGATTTCGGGTTGCTTGCGCAGCCATTCGGCAAGTTTTTCGGCGCCGTCGAGGCAACGGATAGTCAACAATCGCGCCGGTTGCAGTTGCCGCAGGATGCTGTCCACATCGCCCCACAGCAGCAGTTCGCCTTTCTCAACGATACCGATCTTGTTGCAAAAGTCGGAAAGTTCAGGCAAGATGTGCGACGAGACGATGACGATTTTGCCCATCGCCCCGATCTCCCGCAACAACTCTTTCAGTTCGGCGCGAGCACGCGGGTCTAAGCCCGAGGCAGGTTCGTCCAGCAGTAACAGCGATGGGTCGTGCAACAGCGTCTTGGCAAGGCAAAGGCGTTGTTGCATTCCGCGCGACAGCGTTTCCACATTGGCGTCACGCTTGACAGTCAGGTCAGTCAGTTCCAGCACATTTTCAATGACTTGCTTGCGCTCTTTTGCGGGGATGCCGTAGGCTTCGGCGAAAAAGGAGAGATACTCCCACGCCGTGATGCCTTCGTAAAGCCCAAAGAAATCGGGCATGAACCCGATGAGCGGGCGGGCTTCTTCAGGCTGCTTGACGATGTCCACACCGTTGATGACGGCTGTGCCGGCTGTCGGTTCCAGCAAAGTCGCCAACATCCGCAGCGTCGTCGTTTTGCCCGCTCCGTTCGGACCGATGTAGCCAAAGATGTCGCCGGGCTGCAAAGTGAAGTGCAAATCTTTGACGGCAACCAGTTGCCCAAACTCTTTGCGCAACCCCTTGACTTCCAGCATAAGCGCCCACCCCCCTTGACAGCGTGTCACAACGGTTTGCGGGTCGCTTTGGCGACGGCGCGCACGAGTGCGGTCACGACCAAACTTGCCACCGCTAAATAAACGATGCCCTGCCATGTGCCCCAAAGCAACGCTTGCCGGTCAGGTGGGACAGCCCCTAAGTGGTAGAGCCCGATGCCCGCGATGGCAGCGATGGGATTGTAAACCACGACGGCGAAACGCGGGTCAAACATCCAACCGAACCGCAGCATCGGTTCACTGCCGAAGCGAAAATCAAAGGGGTCAAGGGGTTGACGGGTCGTTGCGGCATAAAGTGCGAGAAACAGCATCCAAAAAGCAGGTAAGATGAACAGGACGAACACCTGCCCCGCAAAAGCGACAGCGGCTGCGACCATGCCCCGTTTGAGCCAATAAGACAGCGCCAGCGTCACGGCGATGAGCAAAATTGCCCAACTTATGACGACAAGTTGCGTTTTGGCGAACCAAGCCAGCAGGCTAAACGAGGAGACTGCCTGATACTCCTTGAGGGCACCGATCAGCGCCAACGGGACGAACAGAACAGCAAGGAACGACAGCAATGCCAACCGCGACAGGAATTTGCCCATAACAATTTGCCCCGCCGTTAGGCGGGTCAGGATGAGCATGTCCCAAGTCGCTTTTTCAAACTCCATCGCGAAAAGGGCATGGCTCATCAACGGAGCGACCAACCACAAGGTCAAGCATTCCAGTGAAAGGCTGAGTTGGGGCAACCCGTTGCGCACGGCTTGGTCAATGAGCCAGAGGTAAATGACGGCAAAGGGCACGCAGAAAAGCAGGATTTGCCACAACGGTCGGCGCGCCATCAAGCGCGTTTGCCCCCAAAGGTGGTAGTGAAAAACGGGGTTGACAACGACCCATTTCTGCCACAGCCTCATGGCGCCTCACTCCGACTTGCGCACAATCACATCGTCTCATCCTATCGGCGGCTCAGAGAGCCGCCCTCCGAAAAACCTTCAACACTCGGAGGGCGCGTCTCTTGACGCGCCGCTGTCTCTCTTCGGCGGCTCAAAAGAGCCGCCCTCCGAAAAACCTTCAACACTCGGAGGGCGCGTCTCTTGACGCGCCGCTGTCTCTCTTCGGCGGCTCAAAAGAGCCGCCCTCCGAAAAACCTTCAACACTCGGAGGGCGCGTCTCTTGACGCGCCGCTGTCTCTCTTCGGCGGCTCAAAAGAGCCGCCCTCCGAAAAACCTTCAACACTCGGAGGGCGCGTCTCCCGACGCGCCGCTGTCTCTCTTCGGCGGCTCAAAAGAACCGCCCTCCGAAAAACCTTCAACACTCGGAGGGCGCGTCTCCCGACGCGCCGCTGTCTCTCTTCGGCGGCTCAAAAGAACCGCCCTCCGAAAAACCTTCAACACTTGGAGGGCGCGTCTCTTGACGCGCCGCTGTCTCCTTCGGCGGCTCAAAAGAGCCGCCCTCCGAGCATTCAACATAGCAGCCGCTTGCGGAACAAGCCAAGTAGCGTTCTCACCCTTTGGGTTTTGGGAGACGGTGAGCACACCAAGGTCGCGGGTGATGTCATAAGCGTAAACGACAGAGCCGCGAAGGACGATGGAACGATGTCAGGGTCAATTGCTCCCGCCGCTGGGACGATGTCCGCCGACAGTGCGTCAGGAAATGGCGGCAAGGGTTTGGTCGCCTCCATCAAGGCTCACCCCGTTAGCGCGCGTTCCAACACGACGACGGACTGGCGAGCGCAGTAACATGCGTCCTGACACAAACGGTTGATGCCGAACAGCGTTTCACTGCACGGGGCAAACGACTTGCAGTGTCACATAGGATTTGCGCTGGGCAGAGACGCTCAGGGACGGGGCGATGTCTAAGCCGTCTATTTGCGCTGTCAGGATAAGCCAACGGGGTTCAACGGAAACGGTACGGGGAGGCAAGGTAAGCGTTGTCGTCGCTGTTTGCCCCGGCGCTAAATTGCCCAAACGCGCGAGAGGCATCGCAACACCAAACTGCATTGCTGGTCGGTGTTGCCATTGCCAGCCAAAGGTGCGGGGTGAAGCCATCACGGGCGTGGCAGGGCGACATTCCGTCGCTGCAAGCGTGAAGGGTGTGCGGTTAGTGACGACGACCGCGATTTGAGTGCCCTGTCGGCGAGCAGTCATTTCCACCGTGCCGTTGAGGGTGAAGGGCTTGGCAAAGTAAATCAGCCGAAAACCGAGGTTGGGCACAGACAGCGGGACTTGAAGGGTGCGGTCTTCAACAGTGTCTAAGCGCACGGTCGGCGTCATCCATATGTCTTCGCCGACTTGCGTGAAAACGGCTTCGGCGTCGGCACCCAAATCCAGCGTGTAAACGCCGCCCCGTTGCATGAACAGGGTCGCGCCGGCGAAAAGGTAGCCGTCGCGTTCGCCGCTTGTTAGCAAGATGGTGCTGCGGGCGATGTTTTGATTGCCCAGTTGGTAAAGCCCAAACGCGGAGCGGGCGACAATAAACACGAACGCCACTGCCAGCGTCGGTGCAATCAGCCATTGCCAATCCAAACTGTGCCGGCGACGCAACCATGCGTAACTGACAGGCACGACGAGCACGAAGTAAACGAGGAGCGTCAGCGTGATAGTCGCACTGCTGGGCAGTTCTAAGCGAAACGGCAACGGCGGCGGTTGACGGGGTTGCCCGCCTATCATGAACGGTGGGGCGAACCATCGTGACCGCTCCACCGCCCATTGCCCCAGCGGGAACAAAGTGCGCTCCCAGATTTCAGCGACCGTTTGCGTCGTCCAAGGCACAACCGTGCGGTGCCAGAGGACGGGCAACCCGTGCCAGCCCCGAAACGGTTTGTCCCACAAGTTGAAGGCGGTGAAGACGACAGCCCCCCACCCGTAAGGGCGCACCGCTACCAACGGGACACCGTTTGCCCCGCACAAGGCTTTGGCGCCAGGGCGCAACTGCCCGACGGTGATGAAACACGGTTCCGAAACAATCGGCGTTTGTAGCCACGCGCTCAGAGCGCGCCAATCGCGCCATTCCTGCGTCCGCCAATTTTGGATGGGCAACAGCGCCGCAAGGACGACATGGCGCAAGTAGATGGCAGCGGAACCGCCCGGCACGATGAGCACACCGCCCATCATGACCCAACGGCGAATGGCTTCCCATTGCGCGCGGGTCAAGCGTTCGGCGCCCGACGCCAACACCAAAACGCTCACGCCCGTGAAGGCAGCGGTTTTGTCGGGCAAATCCTCAGGGCGACAGTATGTCCATGACCAAGTGATGCTTGAAAGCCCCGGCGGAGCGGGTCGGGGGCGAGACGGTTGCGAAGGAACTTGACGGTTGAGTTTATGCAGAAACTCCAGACCGCCAATTTCGTCGCCGACGACGACCGCAAGGCGAACGAACTCGTTGGGCGTAACAGGGAGGATGTGTTCAGGCATCGGGCGAACGCCGTCCAGCCGCACCTTGACGGACATGCTGTTGGGCAAAACGAAAGGCAGCGCCACGACCGTTTTGCGCGTGCCCGTCGGCAAGGGCAGCGGGATGAAGTGACGGCGTTCGGCTTGCCAGCGAGAGGGCTCTACGACCAACGTGGCGTTGACGCTGGGACCGTCGTTTTGGACAGTGATTTGCAAGGGCAAACAGCCGTAAGGGGGGACGGTCAGCCCAAACAGCGGGCGCACATCCATTTGCACGGGCGACCGCTGCGCAGTGGCAACGGTCAACAGGCACGCCGTCATCGCTGTTGCCATCAACGCACGCAAGGGCGCGGCACCACCTTCGCCGGCTGCGTGTTGCCAAAATTATGCCACGCCCAACGCCTTTAACGCGTTGGAGCATCAGCCTTGCGCCTTGATAGCGCCTCGGAGAGAAGCAAGCATGGCGTCGGACAAAGAGCAAAGGCGCAAACGAAATCGTGCGACGGGAGTAGTGGCGCTGTTTGCAAGCGTTGCCGCACGAAGCGGCGCAGCGGGAATTTGAGGACCTTTGGGCGACTTGGCAGGCGCTAGGGGCAAAGCAACAAATTGGGCATCGGCTGGGAATCCACCGAGCGAAGGTGAAGGTGTCCTTGGATGCTGGCGAAACGAATTATCCCGTGCTTAGATGTCAAGGACGGACGGGTCGTGAAAGGGACGCACTTTTTGAAGTTGCGGGATGCAGGTGACCCCGTTGAATTGGGCGCTTACTACGACGCAGAGGGCGCCGACGAATTGGTCTTTTTGGACATCACGGCGTCAGCGGAGCGACGGCGTATCGTCGCGGAGTTGGCGGCGCGAGTCGCCGAGCGCGTTTTCATCCCTTACACGGTTGGCGGCGGGCTGAAAACGGTGGACGACATTCGCGCCGTGCTCAAAGCGGGCGCAGACAAGGTAAGCATCAACACAGCAGCCGTGCAAAACCCTGAACTCATCCGCGAAGCCGCTGAACGCTTCGGAAGTCAATGCATTGTCGTCGCCATTGACGCCAAGCGCGTCGGGCGCATACCGAGACCGTTTGAGGGCGACGAACGGTTTGAGGAAAACTGCCGCTGGGAAGTTTACATTCACGGCGGGCGAACGCCGACAGGGTTGGACGCGATGGAGTGGGCGGTGAAAGCCGTTGGGCTGGGAGCAGGCGAAATCTTGCTGACGAGCATGGACGCCGACGGTGCCCAAGCAGGTTATGACATCGGGTTGACCAAGCGCATCGCTGAAGCGGTTTCCGTGCCCGTCATCGCATCAGGCGGAGCAGGGACTTTAGAGCACATTTACGAAGCGTTGACCGTCGGCAAAGCGGAGGCGGCGCTGATTGCATCCGTCACGCACTACGGCAAATATCGCATCGCTGACATCAAGCGTTACCTCGCCGAACGGGGCGTGCCCGTGCGGTTGACCTGATAGGGAATGAGACACACAACACGCGATGGCACTCGCAGGGCGGCTCTCCTGAGCCGCCGAAAAACAGCGACTGTCCGTCCCAACAAGCGATATCACTCCGTCCCAGCGGGCTTGTGCCATTTGGGCGCTGTGCCCCTGTCTTTGTGCGCCGCGTTGGCGGTTGTCACGGCTCCAAGACGATGCTGATGTGCTTGGTGACGAGATACTCCTTGAGCCCTTCCCAACCGCCTTCTGCGCCGAAGCCACTTTGCTTGACGCCGCCGAAGGGGCATTGGGGCGTTGCGGGTGCAAAATCCCAAACGCCGACCATGCCTGTCTCCAGTCGTTCGCTGACTTCAATGACCGTGCGCAAGTTATCGGTCAGCAAATAAGCCGCCAAGCCAAAGGGCGAATCGTTGGCGCAAGCGATGACCTCATCGCGGTCGCGGAAAGGAATGAGCGGCATGACGGGTCCGAAAGTCTCTTCGCACGACACCAGCATATCGGACGAGACATTGACCAAAACAGTCGGCTCAAACCAAAAGCCCTTGCGGAACTGCTCCCCATCGGGGCGTTTGCCGCCGCACAGCACTTTGGCGCCTTTGGCGACAGCGTCTTGAACATGGCGCTCCACTTTCGCCAACGCGCTGGCGTCAATGAGCGGACCGACATCCGTCGTTTCGTCCAACCCATTGCCTATACGCAGGGCTTTCGTGTGGTGCACGACGCGTTCTATGAACGCGTCCCAAATCTGCTCGTGCACATAGATACGGTTGGGTGAGATGCAAGTTTGCCCGTTGTTGCGGAACTTGGCGCGCACTGTCCATTGCGCCGCTTTGTCCACATCCACATCGGGGAAGATGAGAACAGGGGCATGCCCGCCAAGTTCCAGCGACAACCGCTTGATTTGCTCGGCGGCTTGCTGCATCAGCACCCGTCCGACCCGCGTGGAGCCTGTGAAACTGATTTTGCGCACCCGTCGGTCAGCGAAAAAGACGGCAGCAATTTCGGCAGGCTCCCCTGTGACCAAGTTGGCGACACCTGCGGGCAGTTCGGCATCGTGCAGACATTTGAAAATCGCCATCGCCGTCAACGGGGTGCGATGGTCGGGCTTGGACACGACCGTGCACCCGGCTGCCAACGCCGGCGCCACTTTGCGGGCGAGCAAGTTGGCGGGAAAGTTCCACGGCGTGATGGTCGCTACCACACCGACGGGTTGGCGGATGACCCAATGGCGCTTGTGCGGGACGATTTGCGGGACAATCTCACCGTAGTTGCGCTTGGCTTCTTCAGCATACCACTCAAAGTAGTCGGCGCTCATCCGCACTTCCGCACGCGACTCTTTGAGAGGCTTGCCCACTTCCAAAGTCATCAGCCGTGCGATGTCTTCGCTGCGCTCGCGGATGAGGTCGGCGGCGCGTTTGAGGTAACGCGCCCGCTCATAAGGCGTTAGGCGCGACCACTCAGGGAACGCCCGAGCCGCAGCGTCAACGGCGCGGCGGGCGTCGTCAGGTGTGCCGTCAGGCACCTCGGCGATGACTTCTTCCGTCGCGGGGTTAACGATGGAGCGCGTTTTCTGGCTCGTTCCACCCGTCCATTCGCCGTCAATGAACATCTGAAAGTCACCCACGCGTTCCGCGATCGCAGCCATGTCCGTCACCCCTCGCAGCAGAGTGTTGCGTCACAGCGCCGCTTCAATTGTGGCACGCACGGAGCGACCAACAAGGCGACGGAATTGTCGCAGCGGGTAATGCCCGCCGCAGCGAAGTCGGCGCTTGAGACAGCGTCTGAGGCATCTTTAATGTGAAGCCTTACGAGGGCGAACCGATGATGCCATAATGCAACAGGCTTTTCCTGGCAGGAACACCGAGAAGCATCGGCGTCATGACGGTCAACGAAAGGGTTTGGTCCAACAGTGCGTTGTTGCGTTGGCTTTTTCGCTCACCTGTGGCGTAGGTGCCCGCTTGACGAGCGATAGCAAGGAGGCACGATGACGATGGCGAAATGGACACCGCTGTTTTGCGGTGACGGCAAATTTTACACCCGAGAGCAAACTCGTCCCGTTAAAGTTGGGCGAGTCCAAATAGGTGGTGGCGCCCCCGTTTCCATTCAGTCAATGACGACGACAAAAACCGAAGATGTTGATGCAACGGTCGCTCAGATACATCGGCTTGAAGAAGCAGGATGCGAAATCGTTCGGGTCGCTGTGCCTAACGAAAAGGCTGCAAGGGCGCTTAAGCACATCAGAGAGCAGATCAACATTCCCCTCGTCGCCGACATTCATTTTGACTACCGAATGGCTCTGTTGGCGATTGAAGCGGGTGTGGACAAAATCCGTTGGAACCCCGGCAATATCCGAGACAAGCACAAGGTTGAAATGATTGTCAAGGCTTGCAAGGAGCGAGGCATCCCCATCCGCATTGGCGTCAATGCAGGTTCCCTTGACCCCGACTTGCTGATGAAATACGGCGGACCGACACCTGAAGCGATGGTGGAGAGTGCAGCGAAGGAAATTGCCCTTCTGGAAGAGTGGGGTTTTGAGGACATCGTCGTTTCCCTCAAATCCTCCGATGTCATGGACACCGTCAAAGCCTACCTGCTGTTCGCACAGAAGTTTCCTTACCCGACCCATGTCGGGGTCACCGAAGCGGGACCGCCACCAGAGGGTATCGTCTGGTCGGCGATCGGCATCGGCGCCGTTTTGGCTCACGGTGTCGGTGACACCATCCGCGTTTCGTTAGCGACAGACCCCGTTGAGGAAGTCAAGGCAGCGAAGATGATTTTGCGGGCGTTGGGGTTGCGCCGTGAAGGTGTCCGAATCATCGCTTGCCCATCCTGTGGACGATGTGAAGTGGATCTGTTTGAACTGGTGGAGCAAGTCAAAGCCCGAGTGGGACATATTTCAGAACCTCTTGACATTGCTGTGATGGGATGTGTCGTAAACGGTCCGGGTGAAGCGCGCATCGCCGATTTGGGAATTGCAGCGGGACGAGGCAAAGCAGCATTATTCGTCAAGGGCGAAGTCGTCAAAACCATCCACGAAGGCGACATCGTGGAAGCACTGGTGTCCTTGGCGGAAGAGATTGCAGAAGAGAAGCGAAGCGAGAAAAGCGTTTCAAATGAGTAGGCGTTGGCTCACTATTTAACCGTCACGAATTGCTCTATCGGAACTTCTGCGAGTTTGAGCCGAAGGTAGTCCTTTATGTCTTCATCAGGCATATGGGCTAACTCATTTTGGTAACCAGTTTGCCTCTCAAGTTCTTGCGCCAAAAGGCGAACCCAATAACTTAGGCTCATTTGGATAACTGTTGCGCCAACTTGCTCGGCGATTTGCGGGATACGACTTCCTTTGCCGATGCGGTCAACTATGATGAAACTGGCAACAAACCATTTTCGTGGTCCTATCTCTACTTCTCGCTCAAAGCGTGTTAGTTTGTCAAGGGTGATTTCTGGATTGCCTCTCCCGATAAAGCCAATATCAAACCGAACGGCGACGCCGAGGCGAATAAGCGCTGTTGCGTCGCTTTCACGCCTTTCGGAGCGGGAGGACAACCAAAACACTCGCTCTTGTTCTTGAAAACTTTTTGGTGAAACAAACTTGAATCCCAAGACACTCAGTGCAGAGCCTAAAATGAGCCGTTCAAAAAGTTTGCCATATACTGATTCTCAGAGCCGCGAATTGCCAATGTGCCAGCACCAACGGCATTGAGCAGGTAATACAGAAACTCCCAGTTAATATGTGCCCACTCACCGCTGCTAATTTCCAAAGCGCCTTTGAGTGTTCCAAAGTTACGCTCGCATTCTGCTACGACCTCTTGACAAACCCTCATGTATTGTTCTTTGTATGTCTCCAATGCGATGAGGTCATCCCGCAAAATATTTTGCGCTGCTTTGTCCGTCAATCCTAAAAGCCACTGTAGCACCCATCTCTCTGTTTTGGAGTGCTTTTGTTGCAATTCGTCATTAACGATGTCAGCAAGGCGAGAAACGAAATCTGAACGGTATTTTAGCCCCTGCATGAAGAGGACCACCAAAGCAGCGTTAACCAGAGCAATGTGTTTTCTTGTTAACATTTCCGTTGCGTCTCTAAGGTTACGCCCGCACATGACATCAAAGACAACTTGTCGCAAGACATCGGTGCCAATCTGTTGAACGAACTTAACGCCACGCGCTTCCAAGAGATTTTTGAGCACTGACGGCATCAGTTGACCGATCGTCCCTCGTTTAACTTTCCGAGTCATACTTATCTCCTCGCTCAAAGAGCAGTCCTTGATCAAGCATTGGTGGGTCACAATTAAGATACAGAACATCCAACGATTTCTTGCCCATCCATGAGACGATTTCTCTACGAATGATGTCCACATAACGGGGTTCTTTCTCAATAAGCACAAACCTACGCCCCAACTTCCATGCAGCCTTGCCCGTCGTTCCAACGCCAGCGAATGGATCTAAAACCACATCGCCCTTGAAAGAGTAGTAACGGATAACTTTCTCGGCTAACTCTAATGGGAACACGGCGGGGTGTTCAGGGTGGTATGCTGGTTGGATATACCACACATTCGTGCGGTCGTAATCACCAAGTATTTTGGATTGCCTCACTGCCTCTTGGTCTGGGTAAGTGCGGATGTTCCAGTCAATCAACTTGTCGGTGTGTTTGCGGTAAACGAGAATATATTCGGTCACGGGAACAGGCTTGTATTGTAGCGGTGTTCTATCGGCAGCGAAACGGCGTCCGCGTCCGACAGCCCAACCTGCTCCTTCAGGCTTGACCCAGATGATGTCATCAATGAAATCATAGCCTTCCTCAACAAAGATGCGATGTAAATCAAAAGGCACAGCCAACCGTTTGGACTGACCTTGACGGTTGGGACGGCGGATAAGCACGGGTGCGACATTTATGACAAAAAACCTTCCCTCATTCAAAACTCGGTGAACCTGACGAATGACGCGCCGCATCTTTTCAAGGTAGTCCTCATAACTGACAAACTCGCTGTATTCTGGGCGAGCATTGTAGTAAGGCGGCGAGGTGAACACTAAATCCACAGATTGGGCAGGTAGATTTGATAAAACTTCTTCGCAATCTCCTAAAGCGACGATATTGCGCAGGGATGAAAGCACATATCGTTTAGGCTCTTGGTTTACCTTCAACGCTTCCTCAGTCCGACCCAAAAGCCTCATTTCAAGGACCTCAAAGCGTGTCGAGCGATTTTCAAAGACGAGGGAAGTAAAAGTGTCAATAGCGACTTCACCGATAAGTTCACCCGTTGCTTTGTTGAGCAGTGGAACTCGCCAAATGTGATAGCGGTCATCAATTTCAGGTAAACCCAAAGCAACAGCGTTTTCCAAGCGACCCACCTTGAGCCATTCAGTCGCAATTTGCCGTGCTTGTTCTGCTGTCAATACCCTGTAGCCACGCTGCAATGAGATATTGGGAAGGCGACGGCTCATTAACCCTCACCTCTGCTCCGTTTAAGCAGGTCTTTGGCGTCCCAGAAGTTCGCTCATGAATTCGTCCAGAGCGGCTTTTGCTTGCTCACCGCTTTTCCTTTGAAGCTGGTCGCCACTGATGATTTTGCCGCCAAAGCGTTTTTGCAGTTTCCTTTTATCGGCGAGGATTTTGGGGTTGTTAGTGACGAAAGTGGCGTTGCGGCGTATTGCGTTCATGTAATGCACGAAA
>BEHT01000034.1 GCA_002898575.1 bacterium HR17 | reverse complement strand
GCTTTTCGGCGGCTCAGAGAGCCGCCCTCCGAACAAAGCAGCGTTTCGGAGGGCGCGTCTTTTGACGCGCCGTTTGCTTTTCGGCGGCTCAGAGAGCCGCCCTCCGAACAAAGCAGCGTTTCGGAGGGCGCGTCTCCGACGCGCCGCAAGGATAGGTAGCGAGGTGCTAATTCCCTGCTTGCCGCATCGTTCTTCAGCCCGCCGGCAACCAAACCGCAAAGGTGCTGCCTTTACCGACTTGGCTTTGCACGGTAATCGTGCCGCCCAAATTTTCCGCCAAGTGTTTGGCGATGCTCAAGCCCAACCCGAAGCCGCCCCGTTGGCGACTGCGGGCTTTGTCCACGCGGTAAAACCTCTCAAAAATGCGGGGCAAATGTTCCGGCGGGATTCCGACGCCCGTGTCTCGCACGCTGATGACAACCCATGCGCCGTCCACCGTTTCAATGCGCTCCGCTGTGACGGTAATTTCGCCTTGCAGCGTGTATTTGACGGCGTTGTCCATGAGGTTGCTCAAAATTTGCACCAACGCATCAGGGTCAGTGGTCACTGTCAACCCTGCATCAACCTCAGTGAACATCCGCAACCCTTTCTGCGATGCGGTGGGACGAAAACGCTCAACGACTTGCGCGACAATTTCCGCAACTGCAACGGTTTGGTGCAGCCAAGCCCGCTTGCCCGACTCAATTTGCGCCAGCGCCAGCAAGTTATCCAACAACCGTTCCATCCGCTCCGTCTCTTCCGCGATGGCGTTCAAAAAGTTGTCGCGCACTTCAGGGTCGTCTTTGCCGCCCATCAACAACGCTTCCGTCAGTGACCGCAGCGTGGCGATGGGCGTGCGCAATTCGTGGCTCACATTGGCGACAAAATCCTTGCGGACTTGTTCCAACCGCTTCAACTCCGTCAGGTCACGGGCGACCAGCAAAACGCCGATCGTTTTGCCGCCGACGGACAAGGGCGCGGCGTAGGCGTCCAAAAATCGCTCGTCGGGGCGTAGCATTTGCACCTCCCCCATTTGCGGCGTGTTGGTGTGCAATGCCCGTTGCATCAGTTCCAGCAACTCAAAGGGCAAACGCAATTCCGCCACGCGACGCTGCGTGGGGGCTTTGGAATGGAACAACTGCTCGGCGGCGGGGTTGATGAGCAAGATGTTGCCGTGTTCGTCGGCGACGACAACGGCTTCCGCCATGCGCTTCAACATCGCCTGCAACAACGCTTGCTCTTCGCGCAACTGTGTGACCGTTGTGCTCCAACGCTGCCACGCCGCTGCCAATGCCTCGCCCAAAGCCCCCAACTCTTGCAGCAGCAAGGCGTTGGGCTCTTCCCCTTTTTGCAGGGCGACTTTTAACTGCTGCAGCGACTCAACGAACGAACGCGCAAAGAAAGCGAAGGCGGCGGACGCGCTAAGCGTTGCCGCAACGGCGAGCCCTGTCGCTTTGGTCAGCGAGATATCAAGCCACGCGGCTGTCATCACACCAACGCTCACGCCAATTAATGTGGCTATCAGCCAAAGCACCAGCGACCGCTGTTTGAAATCACCATGCATTGCAGGTTTCACCGTAGCAGGCGCGTTGGCACGGTTCCCGATGGTGACAAGGGGTTTCATCCCGTAAATCGGTAACCGACACCGCGCACGGTCACGATGCGTTTAGGGTTTTTCGGGTCGGGTTCAATCTTTTCGCGCAACCAATGCACATGGACATCAACGGTGTGGGGGTCAATGAACTCCTTGAAGCCCCACGCCAGTTCCAACAATTGCTCGCGCGAGAGCGCACGCCCTTTGTGCAGCATCAGCACTTTCAGCAGCGCGAACTCACGGGGCGTCAACGGCAACTCATTGCCGTCCAACTCGGCGCGGTGCTCAGCGACAAAAAGGGTCAAATTGCCGCTTTGCAAAATGTCGGGTTCGTCCACGATCGTCAGGCGCTTCGCCCGTCGCAGCAACGCCCGCACGCGGGCGATCAGTTCCCGCATGGAGAAGGGCTTGACGACATAATCGTCCGCTCCCAACTCCAATCCCAGCACTCTGTCCTGCTCATCGCCGCGCGCTGTCAGGATGAGGATGGGCACAGCCGACTTTGCCCGCAAGGTTCGGCAAACTTCCCAACCGTCCAACGCCGGCAACATCAGGTCAAGAATGACCAAGTCCGGTTTTTCAGCCAAAGCGACCCTGAGACCGTCCTGACCGTCAGAAGCGACGCGAACTTGGTAGCCTTCCCGTTTGAGGGCGTAAGCGATGGCTTGAGCCAACGGCAATTCGTCCTCAACGATGAGGATTTTTTCGTTCATCGCCAACTCACTCCCGCAGTTGCGAGGCAAGTTGACCGACCAATCGTTCTATTTCGTCGCGGACCTTGCGAAAGGCTTGCAACCGCTCGTTTTCGTCGCCCGCCTCCTTTGCCGGGTCGGGCAAGTTCCAGTGGATTTTGGGGACGGGTAGGGGTAATTGAGCGCATTCTTTGTCCGCTTCACCGCAAACCGTCACAATCAAGTCAACGGTTTTGACAAATTCCAAGTCAAGGGGCTTCGGCTGGTGGTGAGAAATGTCAATACCTTTCTCTGCCATGACAGCGATCGCCATCGGGTGGACCGAGCCTTTGGGATGAGTCCCTGCGCTGAACGCTTCCATGCCCATCGCCCGCGCGAAGCCCTCCGCCATTTGGCTACGGGCGGAGTTGCCCGTGCAAACAAACAACACTCGTTGCGGCATTTGAAATCACCTCGCAATAATTGAACGGCGTTCAGCCACTTTTAATTTTGCGGCTCGGCGAAGGGACTGAAGTTGACCTTAACTTTGTCTTAACTTAACCTTGACTTTCGGTTAAAACCCGACAGACAAAATGTAACTGGCAAAAGACAGAGACCCGTTTCAAGCGGGCGAAAAAAACCTGAAGGGGGTTGATGTTCAATGCGCAAGCGATGGCGCAACTTGGTCGGTGCAGCGCTGTTGATTACCGTCTCGGTGTTGACAATTTTCACCCTTTCGGTCGTCAGCCAAACTCAACTTTCGGGGCGGGTGGAAGTTGACGGCTCTGGGACGGTCTACCCGTTGACAGAAGCCGTCGCAGAAGAGTTTCAGAGGAAGTATCCGCAGGTCAGGGTCACCGTCGGTAACTCAGGGACAGGCGCCGGATTTAGAAAGTTCGCCCGCGGCGAGACAGACATAAGTAATGCGTCCCGTCCTATCAAGGCATCCGAGGACGCGGAGTGCCGCAAAAACAACATCACTTACATTGAACTGCCCGTCGCTTACGATGCCCTCGCCGTTGTCGTTAACCCTGCCAACAATTGGGTCAAATATTTGACCGTTGAGGAACTCAAGCGCATCTGGGAGCCAGCGGCGCAAGGCAAAATCACTCGTTGGTCGCAGGTGCGCAAAGGTTTCCCCGACCGACCGCTCAAACTTTACGGTCCGAACACCGCGCACGGAACCTTTGACTTTTTCACCGCCGCCGTCGTCGGCAAAGAAGGCGCCAGCCGAGGTGACTACATGGCAAATGCCGACTACAATGTGGAGGTGCAAGGTATCGCTTCTGATCCGAACGCGCTGGGCTACTTGGGCTATGCCTACTACGCCGAAAACCGCACCCGATTGAAGTTGGTGGCAGTTCAGTGCCGTTGTCATAACGGCGGAAAGCCAGCGCTGCCGTCGCCCAAGACCGTCGCGGAAGGGCGTTACCACCTCGCCCGTCCGTTGTTCATCTATGTCAATCGCAAATCAGCGGACCGCCCTGAGGTGAAGGCGTTTGTGGAGTTTTACCTGCGCAACGCGGCACTGTTGGCGAAAGAAGTCGGCTATGTGCCGTTGCCCCAGCGCGCCTATCGGTTAGCGATGCGGCGGTTCCAAAAGCGCGTTGTGGGCTCCGTCTTCGGGGCGAAGGGATCACAGGTGGGCGTTAGCCTTGAGAAGTTACTGGCGCAAGAAGAGGCAAAAACGAAGTGACACGGTCAACGATACGTCCGAGGGCAGGATATCGCGGGTTTGTCGTCCACCCTGAGCGATGCGTTATCATTGCCGCGACGCGCGTGTTGGCGATGATAGCGCATCGTTGTTTAGGATGTGATGCGGAGAATTGAACCGAGCGGAGTGACGGGGCAATGCTTCAGGACCGTCGATGGGTTCACTGGCAAGAGCGCATCGTCGTCGCTTTGCTGGCGCTGTGCGCTTCGGTGTCCATCGCCACAACCATCGCGATCGTAGCGGCGTTGGGTTGGGAAGCGATCGGGTTTTTTAGAGAGGTGCCGTTGGGGCGATTTTTAACGGAGCGAGAGTGGACACCCCTGTTCGCCGTCAAAAAGTTTGGTGTCCTGCCCCTTTTATGTGGCACCTTTCTGATCGCAGGCATTGCCATGCTGCTCGCTGTGCCGCTCTCGCTGCTGATCGCCACTTACTTGGCAGAGTATGCGTCACCATCTACCCGACGGTGGCTCAAGCCTGCGATAGAACTGCTTGCAGGCATTCCGTCGGTGCTTTACGGCTACTTTGCGCTGTTGTTTGTGACGCCGTTGCTGCAAAAATTTTTGCCGTCGCTCAGTGGCTTCAACGCCTTATCGCCGGGCATCGTGTTGGCGTTCATGGTGTTGCCGACAATTGCGTCGCTGAGCGAAGACATCGTCTACGCCATCCCGCAAAGCATTCGTGAAGCATCGTTGGCGTTGGGGGCGACGAAACTGCAGACGACCGTGCGGGCGGTGCTTCCTGCTGCTGCGTCGGGCATCGTTGCCGCTTGCCTTTTGGGTTTTGCCCGCGCTGTCGGCGAAACGATGTTGGTCGCCATCGCAGCGGGTCAAATGCCCAACCTAACTTTGAACCCCTTGGAGCCCGTGATGACGATGACGGCGTACATCGTCGCGGTGTCTTTAGGTGATGTGCCGCACGGTTCGCTAGAATATCGCACGATTTTCGCCGTCGGGTTGAGCCTTTTTGCGATCACCCTCGCGTTCAATCTGCTGGGCTTGCTGCTACGGGAACGGTTTACGCGGATTTTGCGTCATCTATGACCGTGTGGGAGTGAGCGCCGATGCAAGCGGATATCGCGTCAATTGAAAGGGGCACTATCCGCCGCCGATGGGAGCAATGGATGGAACGGATTTTCGTCGGTGTTGCGTGGTTTGCTTTGCTCCTGGTCGTCTCCCTGTTGGTCACCATCCTTGCCGATGTTTTGCACGACGGTTGGGCGCGGTTGAGTTGGAAGTTCCTCACGAGTTTTCCGTCCCGTCGCCCCGAAGAGGCAGGCATCCTCCCGGCGTGGGTCGGGACGGTATATGTCATGGCGCTGACCGCTGCTATTGCCATCCCTGTCGGGGTCGGCGCCGCCGTTTACCTTGAGGAGTTCTCGCGGCGCAACTGGTTCACGCGGTTGGTGGAACTCAATATTAGCAATTTGGCGGGTGTGCCTGCGATCATCTACGGCTTGCTGGGCTTGCAAGTGTTCGTCCGTTGGTGCCGGATGGGCGAAAGCGTGCTGGCGGGCGCGTGCACCTTAGCGTTGATGAGTTTGCCCGTCATCATCGTCGCGGCGCGGGAGGCGCTGCGAGCCGTCCCTAACTCCATTCGCGAAGCCGCGTTGGCGTTAGGGGCGACGAAGTGGCAGGCGGTACGCGACCATGTTTTGCCTTTGGCGCTGCCGGGCATTTTAACGGGCACCATCTTAGCGCTGTCGCGCGCCATCGGCGAAGCGGCGCCGCTGGTAACCCTTGGCGCCCTGACCTTCGTCGCTTTCCTGCCCAAATCGCCCTTTGACCCTTTCACTGTTTTACCCATTCAGGCTTACAATTGGGTCTCGCGCCCGCAACCCGAATTCCACCAAAACGCTGCTGCCGCCCTCATCGTGCTGTTGGTGCTGTTATTGCTGATGAACGGGACCGCCATCTACTTGCGTAACCGTTACCGCCAGCGGTGGCGGCTGTGAAGGCGACGGCTGACACAAAGTGAAGCATCCCTTCCGGCTCACCGGGGTGAGCACAATGCGCCTTCGCAAAACGGCGTGGGAACAGTTGCTGGCACACGCAGAGAGGTGTTTGCCTGAGGAAGCCTGTGGGCTGTTGGGCGGGCACGACGATATCGCCGAAGCCTTCTATCCCGTAACCAACGCCCTGCACAGCCCGACGGAGTTTTTCATGGAGCCGTCGGAACAATTGCGCGCCTTCAAGCAGATGCTGCGGGACGGCTACGAGTTAGTCGCTATCTTTCACTCCCACCCGCCAGCGCCACCCATTCCGTCGCGGCGCGATTTGGAGTGGGCTTACGACTTTGAGCACCGGCAGCCTTATTACCCTGGCGTCAAGTACCTGATCGTCTCGCTCATGGACCCTGACGCCCCAGATGCACGGTGCTATCGGCTCACCGACGACGGTGAGTTCGTGGAGGAACCGTTGAGCATCGTTGAAAACAGTGGCGATCAAGGGCGTTGAGAGAGGTCCTCAGCGGGCAAGCGGACGATGGCTTTTGTGCCTTCCCCCTTTGGGCTGTCCAGCGCCAATTGCCCCTGCATTTGGCGGACCAGGTGGTCGGCTAAGAACAGCCCCAGCCCCGTTCCTGTCGGTTTGGTCGTCGTGAAGGGTTCAAACAACCGCCTTTGTAGCCGAGGCGGAAGCCCCTGCCCATTGTCCTCCACTTCCAAAACAGCCATATTCTGCGCCCCATAAGTGCGCAGGGTCAGTGTACCGCCATTGTCCGCCAATGCCTCGCAGGCATTGTGCAACAAGCAAAGCAGCAGCAACAGCAAGGTGCCTCTGCTACTCGGCACCGATGGGGTTTGAGGATGGTAATCCCGAACGACTTGGATGCGACAACGGCGCACCGGCGTGGCAAGCAACCCAAGCGCTTGGTCGCATACCTGCGGCAACATGACTTTACCTAAACCCAAGGGGAGGTCGTTGACAGGGGCTTTCACCGCTTCGCGTAGAAGGGTGAGCAGTTCGCGGGCGTGCAAACCTGCTTGGACGATTTCGCTCAGATCCGCGCGCAAGTTATCGGACAAGGTTGTATCGGTGCGCCACAAATCGGCGAAACCTATCATCGTGTTAAGCGCGTTGTTCAGGTCGTGAATGATACTCGGGAGTGCCTTGCCAACCGTTACCCATTTCGCTGCTTGCACCAGTTGGGGCAAGTGTTCGGTCAGCGTCGTCCCTTTGGGAGATTTGCTCATTGCCGTCACCGTCCAAGTTTCACCTTGTTGGCACCCGTTTGCGCGACCAAGTTGTTGACCTGCAGCCACGCGTCGATGCTTGCACCGGCATCACCCCACCAACCCTCCAAAAACTCATGCGCTAACAACCCTTCCTCGGCGTAGGCGTTGTTGACATCGGTGATTTCCAGTTCGCCCCGTTCGCTGGGCGTCAACTGTTGCACGATGTCAAAGACCGCTGCATCGTAAAAGTAGATGCCGATGACGGCGTAAGGGCTGGGTGGGTCTTTGGGTTTTTCCACGATGCGGACGATGCGTCCTTGTTCGTCCAAGACGGGGCAGCCGTAGTTTTGCGGGTCAGGCACTTCCTTCAGCAGCACCAGCGCACCCCGTTCCATTCGCTCAAACCGCTCTTTGGCGCGGATGATGTTGCCCTCAATCACATTGTCGCCCAAAAACACGACGCACTTGTCGTCACCGACAAACGATTTAGCAAGGCTCAAAGCGTGGGCGATACCCAGCGGCTTCTCCTGATAGGCGAAGTAGAGGTTGCGGATGCCCAAACTTTTGAAGTCCGCCAGCAGCCGGGCGAAGTCCGTCGCCCACTCGCCACCTGTGATGAGCAAGATATCGGTGACGCCCGCTAACACCAACGCCTCCAGCGGATACAGCACCATCGGCTTGTTATACACGGGCAGCAGGTGCTTGTTGGTCACCTTCGTCAGCGGGTAAAGGCGCGTCCCCAAACCGCCTGCCAATACGACGCCCTTCATCGCCTGCACCTCACATCGCGGTCACACAAGACCTAACATGCTGCACCCCGACAGTGTCGGCGAAAGTTGCGTGGCGCGCCGTCAGCGCACATACGCGGCGGTCACGCCGCCGTCCACAGTGACGGTGCAGCCTGTCGTCTTGCTGGAACGGTCAGACACAAGCCACAGCACGGCTTCGGCGACATCGCGAGGGTAGACATTGACCTTCAGCACTGTCCGCTGGCGGTAAAACTCCTCCAGTTGCTCGGGCGCGATGCCATACTCTTTTGCCCGCTGCTGGCGCCATTCTGACGACCAAATTTTACTGCTTTCCAGCACGGCATCGGGCGCGACGCAGTTGACCCGAATGCCATGGGCACCACCTTCCTCCGCCAACGAGCGGGCGAGATGGGCTTCAGCGGCTTTGGCGGCGTTGTAGACTGCTGCGCCTTTGCTGGCGACTATCGCGTTTTTGCTGGTGACGAACACGATGGCGCCGCCGATGCCTTGTTCCTTCATGATGCGGAAGGCTTCGCGGGCAGGGAGAAAGTAGCCGAGCGCCAAAATGTCCATCAGTTTGCGCCAGTCACTGACCGTCGTTTCCTCAACGGGTTTCGCTAGCGCCACGCCGACACTGCACACCAAAATATCCACGCCGCCGTAAGTGAGCACTGTTTGGCGGAACAGTGCTTCCACGCTGCCTTCATCGGTCACATCCACGCCGACACCGATGGCGCGCCCTTCCCCGTGTTGGGCGACGATGTTCGCCGCGACCTTTTTTGCCCCGGGCTCATCCACATCGGCGACGACGACATGCGCCCCTTCTTCTGCCAACCGCTCGGCGATGGCGCTGCCGATGCCCCCTGCCCCCCCTGTGATGACGGCGACCCGTCGCGCCAACTCCCGTTCAGGCGGGGCAAGTTTGAGTTTGTAAAGTTCCAGCGGCCAGTATTCAACGGCGAAGGCTTCGGCATCGCTGAGCGAAGTGTAAGAGTCCAGTGCGGATGCGCCTTTCATGACCTCAATGGCGCGATGGAAAATTTCGGCGGACATGCGGGCGGTGAACTTGTCTTTGCCCGTCGCCACCAGCCCAAGGGCAGGGAACAAGGTGATGCGCTGATACGGGTCCATCATCGGCTCCGTCGTGCCTGTCCGCTCAGCGTTTTCACGGTAGTAGGTTTCGTAGCGGCGGGCAAATTCTTCGCTGCGGTCACGGATTTGCCGCTTGATTTCCGCCAGATCTATCTTGTCAGGCGCGCAATCAATCCAAACGGGGTAGTGCTTGGTGTGCACGAGGTGGTCGGGGCAGGCGGAGCCGACCATGCTGATGCGCGGGGCGTCATGCCCGCTGGCGAACTGCAGCACGCGCTCGCTGTCGTCATAGTGCAGGATGACCCGTTTGCAGCGGCTCACCGCGCCGCGCAGCGTCGGCAGCAACGCCGCCATGATTTGCTCTCGTTTCTCCTTATCCACAGGTTGCACCTTTAGCCCACCGAACACTTTTTTGCCCTTCAATGCCTCGTCCACGGCGGCTTGGGCTTCGTTGATGATGCGGAGCGTGTTGTGGTAAGACTCTTTGTGTGTTTCGCCCCAAGTGACAAGCCCGTGCTTTTGCAAGATAGCGGCTTCTGCTTTAGGGTTGTCCCGCACCAATTGGGCGACGGCTTTCGCCAGCGGAAAACCCGGGCGCACATAAGGCACCCAAACGATGCGGTTGCCAAAGACTCGCCGCGCCAACTCTTCCCCGTTGGCAGCATTGGCAAACGCCAAAATGGCATCAGGGTGGGTGTGATCCACCTGCGCAAAGGGCAAAAAGGCGTGCATCAAAGTCTCCACCGATTGGCGCGGACCGCCTGGCTTGAACACGCAATGGGCAAGGTAGTCCACCATCTCTTCGTCGGTCAGGCGTTCCCGTTGTTGCAGGGGCAACACTTCGTCCAGTTTCAGCCCTGCGAAATCTTTGGCGGTGCAAGTCGCGAGGTCGGAGCCGCTCCCTTTGACCCAAAGGACGCGCACCGATCGTCCCAAATGGTCGCGCTCAAGGGTTTTGCTGCTGGTGTTGCCACCCCGCCAGTTGACAATCGCCGGTTCTGCCCCCAGCAAGTTGGAGCGGTAAACGAGCAACTCAAGGTCACTTCGCAATTGTGCCGCTTTCTCGTCATCCCACAGCGACGGCAGCGGCGGCATTCCCTTTTCACCTCCGCCCCCAATTTTGCCGCACGGCGAAGGCGCAAAAACGCAGGGAGACGGAAAAACCCTGCCGGTAGGGTCGGGCGACCACCTGCTCATTTTTCAACCCCGTTCTGTTAGCGTCACGCCCAGCCCCGCACGCCGACCCAACCGCAACTGCGCTCCATGTTGCTCAAAGCCGGCGACAAAGGGGGAATTATGCAAAAACAGGTGCGTGTCCAAGTCCACGAAGGCGAAACCGCCGACGCCCGCTGCCAAATGGGCGGCGGCGGTCAAGCCCAATTCCGTTTCCACCATTGCCCCCACCATCAGTTGCAACCGTGCCGCTTGCGCGATGGCAACGATGCGCAAACTCTCAGCGACACCGCTTTTGGCGAGTTTGATGTTGACGGCGTGGGCGGCATTCTCTCGCACGAGCCGCAACGCGTCGCTGGCAGTGACGACCATCTCGTCGGCGCAAATGGGCACGGGCGATTTCCGCGTCAGCCAACGCATGCCATCCCAATCGTCTTTGGGCACAGGTTGCTCAAACAGCGTCGGGACAATGCCCCGCCGTTCCAAGCCTCGCAGCAGTTGCCAAGCAGCTGTCGGCGTATAAGCCTGATTGGCGTCCAGTTGCAGTGCCGCATCGGGAGCCACTTCGTGCACGGCGACGATACGGGCTTCATCGGCGTCTCTATCGCCGCTGAGTTTCAGTTTCAACTTGCGAAACCCTTTGGCGACGCATTGGGCAGCGAAAGCTTTGGCGGCATCAACGGGCATAATGGGCACCGTCACATCCGTTTCCAGTTGGTCATTTGCTCCACCGAACCATTGCCAGAGGGGGGTGGCGGTGCGTTGCGCTAAAGCGTCCAACAACGCCACCTCAAGAGCCGCACGCGCTGCTCGGGCGGCGCCCAATATTTCGGCGAGCCGTTGAGCGATGGGACGCCACCTTGCGGGTTGACCGATGAGGGCGTGTTTGGCGTCCATGAGGGCGGCTTCTGTCATTGCCATCGTTTCGCCCATCAAGGCGGGAGACGGCGCCGCTTCGCCCCATCCTTCCGTGCCATCGCTGAGTTGCACCCGCACCCACCAATTGCCGGTGACTTGCGTCGTCTCTGGGGCGATAACAAACGGGGTATGCAACGGGACTTGCAATGGCGCCCACGCAACATCTGCGATGACCAAATCCACCGCACCGTTCCCCTTACTTGAAGGTGTCACGCATGAGACATCAATGCGCCGGGCAGGAGTCGAACCTGCGACCCCCGGATTAAAAGTCCGGTGCTCTGCCGACTGAGCTACCGGCGCATTTGTTGCAGCCCTTGAGCGATAAGACGCACACAATTGTGAGGGGAGCACACCGCTCACTTTAACACGCTCTTTAGAATAGCGCAAATTAGAGGTCTGTCAAGCAGAGACCGAGGCGCAGCGCAAAGGCATGGGCGCCACAAGCGCCTGCGCGGGCATTGCGTCCCTTAATGACTTGGGCTACTATCTGACCGAGTTGCGGTGCATAAGAAGGGTAGGTGGAACAAAGCGTGAAAATCGCTGTCGTTATTCCCGCTTATAATGAGGCGACGCGGTTGCCAAGGGTGTTGAGTGCGGTGACGGCGTGCAGTGAGGTGCGGCAAGTCGTTGTCGTAGACGACGGCTCCCACGATGGAACATCTCAAGTCGCCGAACGGTTCGGCGTGAGGGTCATTCGGCTACATGAAAACCGGGGCAAAGCAGGCGCGGTCTGGGTAGGTTTGCAAGAGGTCGCTCAGCCCATCGTCGTGTTATTGGACGCTGACCTACAGGGGCTGACGCCTCAACACATCGTTGACTTGGCACGCCCTGTCGCAGAACGCGGGGTTGATATGACGCTCGGGATTTTTCGCGGGGGGCGTTTGTGGACAGATTTGTCGCATCGGATTGCCCCTTGGGTGAGCGGGCAACGCGCTTTGCCGCTAAGGCGGGTGCGGGAGTTGCCCGATTTTTCGGGGTTGGGCTATGGGCTAGAGGCCGCGTTGAACAAGTTCGCCAAAGAGCACCGATGGCGCGTGGACACTGTCGTGTGGCGCGGCGTCAGCCATGTCATGAAGGAGGAGAAACTGGGGCTGTGGCGCGCCCTTGCTGCCCGCACCCACATGTATTGGGAGGTGAGCAAAGGATGGCTCGTCAGCCTGAACGGACGCAAGCCCGACCGCAAGTGATTACCTTTCGGCGACAAAATGTCAACACAGCGTCACCGAAGCCACTGTGGGCACACAAACGCTGCTGCAGGGAGCGATGACCGGCGATGCTGCAAACTTACCGCAACTTGTGGCAACGGGAGCCAATGGTGCGTTGGTTGCTGGTGATCGCCCTGCTGGCGGACATTGCCTTCGGGGCGTTAGTGCCCTTTGTCAACTTCTACCTGACGGTGGAACTCAAGGCACCCGAGCGCATCACGGGCATGGCGTTCTCTGGCTACTTCGCTATTGAAATGCTGCTGAAGACGCCTTTCGGGGCGCTCAGCGACCGCATCGGGCGCAAGCCTGTCTTGCTGCTCGGCATCGGCATCACGGCGACGATGGCGACGCTGATGGCGCTGACCCGTACACCCCATCACTTCCTGTTGCTTTTCCCGCTAGCCGGCTTGGGCGTGGCAGCGTTTTTCCCGACCATCGCTGCGTTGGCAGCGGACTTTGCACCCGAAGAGCAACGCGGCAGCATGATGGGGGTGTTGAACCTGACCTACTTTTTGGGCATGGGCATCAGCGTCCCTCTCGGCTCCTTGCTGCATAGCCTTACAGCGACCTACCGCCACGCCTTTTACATCACGGTGGCGTTGCTTTTGCTGGCAGGGGCGTTCGTCTTACTGCGGTTACCGCCCGGGCAGGTGCAAAGGCGGCACAAACCGATGGGTGACCGCAAGGCACCTTGGCGGCTGCGTCGGGCGCGATTGTCCGCTGTGTCGTTTCCGGTGCTGTTGTTGGCGACAATCTTCGCTTTCACTCAGTTTGCCATTTCCATGCTGGTGCCTGTGTTAGTCCCTTTTGCCCGACAGGTGGCGCGCCAATCGGGTTTGAGCGAAGGGCAAATTGACTTCGTGATGGGCGCAGGAATCGGGGTCATCGCGGGCGCGTTAGCGTTGGGAGCGGTGCCGCTGGGGCAACTGTCTGACCGCATCGGGCGGGACGCTGCCATCCGTTGGGCGTTGGCGTGCGGTATCGTTTGCTTCTTGCTGGCGCCGTTCACCCCACACATCTTGCTTCTTGGCGCCTTAGGCGTCTTAGCCGGGTTGGCGTGGCTGTTGGCGTTCCCAGCCGTGCTGGCGCTGAGCAGCGACATCGTGACGGAGCAAGAGCGAGGGGCAGCGGTCGGGTTAGTGTATGGAGGGCAAGGCGTCGGCGCTATCTTCGGTTCCCTAGTCGGCGGCTTTTTGGCGGAAGGGGTGAAGGGGTGGCAGGGCAGGGCATGGGGGTTACGGGCACCGTTTTTCGGGGGCGCGGTAGCCATTTTCGTCGCCTTGCTGTTGACTTTCTGGCTGAGTCGCATTTTGGCGATGCGCCCCGCCGAAGTGGACGACACCGAACCGGAATTGGCGGCACCGAACCCATTTGAGGAGTGAGGGTGCGCTGACCGTCCACCTCATTGCCGACCTGTCCCTCCCTTGTCCTGCGTGGGAGGAGTTGCTGAACGATAACCCTTTGCCGGAGACGCGCTTGTTCCTCAGCCCTGAGTGGGTGACGATGTGGTGGAGATATTTCGGACGGGGTAAGGCGTTTTTGCTGACAGTTACCGACAGGGAGCGCTGGCTCAGTATGGCACCCCTCTTTTGCGCCCCGTCCCCTTTGATGCCTACCGCACGGGTGCTACGCTTCATCGGCACAGGACATGCCGATTACGGCGACTTTCTCATCCGACGCGGGTGCGAAGAAGCAGCGGCGATGCTGTGGCGTTGGTTGTTTGCCCACCGAGCGTTGTGGGATGTCATCGCCTTCCACGAGTTGCCCCAAGACAGCATCGCTTTCCGAACGCTGGCGCAGGTTTCGTTGCCCCAATGGGCACAAGTGCAAGTGCTGCGGGGCGAACCATGCCACCGAATCCCCCTTAACACCGGCGACGGCACTGGATGGCGTGCCCGAGCGACCAACGCCTTGCGAGAGCAACTGAAACGCCGCGAGCGCCAAATCGCCCGGCTCTTTGACGCGCGGTTTCAACGGGCAACGGAGCCTGCAGAAGTCGCGGCGGGAATGGCACACCTGTTCGCGTTGCACCGCCTTCGGTGGGGACAGCGGTGGCAGCCGGGCGTGCTCTGGGCGCCTAAAGTGCAACGGTTTCACCGAGAGTTTGCATTGCAGGCGTTGCAGCAGGGAAGGTTGCGGCTGCACTCCCTCACGCTGAACGGAGTGCCAGCGGCAGTTTACTACGCCTTCCACTGCGGTGACTACGCCGGTTTTTACGCCTGTGGCTTTCACCCCGCGTTTGGACGCTATAGCGTCGGCAAAGTGTTGTTGGCGAAAGTCATTGATGAGGCGGAACAGGAAGGGGCGAAGGTTTTTGACTTTATGCGGGGCGGCGAAAGCTACAAGGCAGAATTCGGCACCGTCGTCGCCCATAACTTCCACCTGTTCGTCTGGCAAAACGACAAATTGCGCTCCACTGTCGCCGCCCGCTTGCACCGCTTGACGACTTTTGGGGCGCTGCGGCTGAAATCCGCTTTGCAACGCTAACCCGCTCACAACACAAACGGCAGAAGGCAAAGGGCAATACCGACCAGCACCATCAGCCAGCCCAGCACTAACTTGCCTGCATACAGGTAGCAACGATGGGTTGTGCCGTCGTCCACACTCACTTCAAGCAACTCAACAAAAGGAGCAGGGGCGCGCCGATACCAACCGATGGCGGTCACTTTCCTGCCGATGAGACTATCCACTCGGAACAGGGCAAACAGCCAGTCAAGCAGCCATAGCGGTTGCCGATAGACCAAAACGATGTAACCCGTTTCGTCTTGCAGCACCAAATCAGCGCTCAGCAAAAAGCCAGGGATGCCCCGTCCGATGATGGTGCCGCTCACAGTGCATGGAATTGCCCGCACACCCGAGACCTTCACTTCACCGACCAACTCTTCCACGCGTTTGGGCGCAAAAGTGCCTGACGGATGTATGAACACGGTTTTGCCCAAGTAGCCCAAGCCGAGAAAGACAAGCACAATGCCAGCAAGGGTCACCATTGAAAGTTGGAAATTCATCGCCATCGTGAAAGCGACTATGAGCCCCAACAATGTTGTCGCATAAGGCAGGGATGCGATCAGCAAATCGGCGAGAAACTCGTCCCAGTAACTTTCGGGTGGGCGTTCGGGGAAATCAAAGGCGGGGCGTTGTCCCAACCGCTCGGCGAGGCGCTCTAACGCTTTCAATCGCTTTGCGGGAAGCGGGTGGGTAGAGTGCAACTCGTGGACTGAAGCCCAAGGGTTCCACAAATCCCATCGCATCGCTTTAATGACTGCAGTGGGCGAAAGAGTTGTCGTGACAGAAGTGCCAAGGACTGAGAGAGCAAGGGCGTGAGCGGCATGCGGGTCAAAAACACCCAACGCTCGCACCGTTTCCATCTTGCCTTGCTCATCTCCGATGTCCTCCGTTTCCGTGCCCATACGGGCTAACCCGTAGGCAATTTTCGCCAACGCCGTCGCCAACGCGTTGGGGTTGCGAGTGACGAGAGCAGAAAATTCGTCGGCATAGTATTCCCGCACCCGCGACAACAAGAGCGTGAGGTAATGGGCAAGGATGTAAGCGAGGTAAGCAGAGATGGCGACGACCCAAAGATAAGCGCCTTTGCGCCGAGAACGGGCAGCAACGCGTGTCATTGTCCGATAGAGCACATAAAGGATGACGGGGATGGCAGTTGCGACAGTCATCACGACAAAATCCCAGTGAACGATGTGCCCGACCTCGTGAGCCAAGACAGCGTTGCGCTCGTCTTCGTCCAACATGTCTATGATGCCTTGCGTGATGATCAAACGGGCGTTAAAGGGAACATGTCCGTAAGTGAAAGCGTTGGGATGGGCGTCGGCGATGAGCCCGAAGCGCGGGACGGGAATGTTGTGGGCACGGCAGAGCCGGCGCAGAAACTCCGCCATCTTCGGGTCAACGCTTTCAGGGTCCACCCAGTCAAAGCGGTAAAGCCAACGCAAAGTCCAGTCAATGAGAAACGGCGCTAACAGGAACTCCAGCGCAACCACAGCGGCTGTCAGTGCGACTGTTACCGCCACGCCGAATTGCAACACTTCCGCAACGACCATGACGACCGCAAACAACAACCCAAAAAGAAACCCCAATACCAGCAACGACCGCGCCCACAGCGCCATTGCTCGTCCCCCCCTTTGCTGTTGCGTGACGGCGTTATTGTGTTTTGCGCCAAAATGGGCGTCAAGGGTTCGTCGCAAGGGGGACAAAGGGATGGTAGGTAGCCTTTGGCAATCGGGGCTCAGTTTGGCGACCCCGTTGCTGTGGGTGGCACTGGGCGAAACGCTGCTGGAGCGGGCAGGGTTGTTGAACATTGGGGCGGAAGGGACCATGCTCGTCGGCGCCTTCGCGGCGGCGTGGGTGACTTGGACGACGGACAGCCCACTGCTAGGCATCGGTGCAGGCGTTCTGGCAGGATGGGCGTTCGGTGCCTTGTACGCCCTTTTGTGCGTGCGGGGGCGCGCCGACCAAGTGATTGTCGGGGCAGGGTTGAACTTGTTAGCGTTGGGGCTGACAGGCACGCTTTTTCGGAGCGTGCAACAAACGGGGACAACTTTCACGGTGGCGTTGTTACCTTCCTTGCCACCGCTGGGGCAGCATGGGCTCACTTATGCGGCATGGTTAGCGACCATCGGCGGAACACTGTGGCTTTTCCGCACCCATTGGGGGTTAGTCGTGCGGGCGATCGGCGAAGACCCAGCGACAGTGCAAGAGTTAGGTTACGCGGTGCGACGATGGCGCACAATCATCGCCCTTGTCGGCAGCGGGTTGATGGGCTTGGGCGGTGCGGCGTTGACTTTGGGCGAAACAGGTTCGTTCAACGAGGGCGTCACAGCGGGGCAAGGCTTCATCGCCTTGTGCATGGTCATCTTGGGACGGTGGCAGCCGTTGTGGGTTGGGCTGGGTTGTCTCGGCTTTGGGATGTTACGGGCTGTCGCTCTGCAGTGGCAAGTGACCTTTGCCGGGGTGCCTTACCAAGTCCTCCTGGCGCTGCCTTACGCCATCACTTTGGGTGTGTTATCCGTCGCGGGACACCGTTCCCGAGCGCCCGCTGCGTTGGCGCAGCCGTTCTGACGCTATCGGTCGCCCCGCACATGGCGCAAGTAACTCAGGAGGATGTTGACATCCGTCGCAATGATGTCTGCCCCTTGCTCCAAAAAGAGGGTGCGGTTCTTTTCACCGTTGGGACCCGTTAGCACCATACAGGCGTAAACGATGGGACTGAGCGGGCGTTGCTGGGCTTTATAGTCGTTGACCATTCGCAAATCGTCCACGGTGTCACCGACATAAATCGCCCGGCGAGATTGTAACCGCTCCAACAGTCCCGCGAGAGCACGGGGGTCAGGTTTACGGGGCGCATCGTCGTCGGTGACCCAAAAGTCGGGAGGGATGCGTTTGAGGAGTCGCAAGCGTTCCAGCGCCAACGCCGTTTCGCGCCGCGCCCGTCCCGTCAAAATGCCCAACTTCAAATCGGGCAGCAACAAATCGGCGTTCACCAGCGCCCGTTCTTGCGCCAGCAAACCTTCGTCTCGGTCTACAAATTGCGGTTCAAAACCGAACAGCAACGGGCACCACTTGCGTCCCGCATAAAACTCTTGTGCCACCTGGACGATAAGCCGGCGCTTCCACAGGCGCGCCAGATCGCGACGCTGGCGCAACTCCAATCGCTCTACGACCACCCGTTCTGCGCCTTGCAGTCCGCCGCCTTCGGCTGTCACGGCACTTAAAAACTCCTCCAATGTCGGGGGGAGGCGTCGCAACTCGCTGATGCGCTTGGCACCGTGTCGCAACCCTTTGAACAGCAAAAAGAGCACAGCGGCTTGTGTTAAGTCCCAATCGTTGTTGAACCCGCCGGCGCGTTTGAACAAATCCACTTCGTCGGGTGTAATGGGTGGGGCGTCCACGACCCAGCCCAGTTCGTGCGCCACGAAAAAGCGCACCGCTTCGCAGACGGCGAGCCGATAACTCTGCGACGCGTCAATCAGCACGCCGTCAATGTCCAGCACCAATGCGTCCACTTTGGGCAAGTCGTCCAAAATTTCCTGACGCACCATTAACATGCCTTCCATGCGGGTCGCAAATGCCGCATTCATCGGCGAACACCTTCCACAGCGAATGAGTGCCACCAACAAGTTGGCGCATCGCTGAGATGAGAGCAAGTTCAACGGTCACCGGTTTTAACGCTGTCGTTGCCGTCGCGCTATTGAACGGCGCAACCGCAGTGTTTGGGCGTGAGCGGGCAACCCCTCGGCATCTGCCAAAACGGCGGCGATCTCCGCCAGTTCGCGGGACTTCTCCGCCGACAGCATCACCAACGATGTCCGCCGCACAAAATCGTGCACACTTAATCCCGACGCAAACCGCGCTGTTCCTGCCGTCGGCAACACATGACTCGGTCCTGCCAAATAATCGCCGAACGCCACGCTCGTCGCTACCCCCACGAAAACCGCTCCAGCGTGGCGCACCTTACCGACCCACGCCATCGGTTCAGTGACCATCAACGCCACATGCTCAAACGCTCCATCGTTGACCAACGCGATGGCTTCATCCAAATCGCGAGTGAGCACCAACGCCCCATGTTCGCGCAACGCGGGTTCAAGGTAGCGGCGCCGAGGCGACCGTTGCAATTGCCGCTGCAGGGTCGCAGCGACAGCGCAAAGCAATTTTTCCGATGGCGTGAACAACACGGCGACGGAGTCAGGACCATGTTCCGCTTGCGCCAACAACTCCATCGCAACCCATTCAGGGGGCGCCGCCTCGTCAGCGATGACGGCGACTTCGCTCGGTCCGGGCAAAAGGTCAATGCCGACGACGCCGAACAGCAATCGCTTAGCGACGACGGGGTAAATGCCGCCAGGTCCTGCGATTTTGTCCACTTTCGGGACAGTTTCCGTCCCGAACGCGAAAGCGGCGATGGCGTGGGCGCCACCGATGCGAAAGACGGCGTGAACGCCCACAAGGTGCGCCGCCGCCAACACGACGGGCGCAATAGTGCCACGCTCATCAGGCGGTGTCGCCAAACAAATTTCCCGCACCCCCGCCACTTTAGCGGGCACTGCGACATGCAAAACGGTGGACGGATACGCCGCCAACCCACCAGGCACATAAATGCCGACACGCTCTACAGGCTGCACGAGTTGCCCCAACATCGCCCCATCCTCGTGCACGAACCACGCCGACGGCACTTGACGGCGATGAAACTGTTCCAATCGTTCATGGGCGACCCGCAACGCGTCCAACACTTTCGGGGACACTTGCGCCAACGCTGCTTTTACTTCCGCATCGCTGACGCGCAACCGTTCTCGGGTGCATCCTTTCCAACCAAACTGGCGCTCCATGTCCACCAACGCGTCATCGCCGCGTCGGCGGACTGCAGCGATGATGGTGCGGACTTGATTCTCCACTTCCGCCATCGCCAGCGGGTCAAAAGTGGTGCGTTGCAACCGTTGACGAACGGCTTTCACCCCGTCTTTGCGCGTGGACAAAATGGGCACAACTGAGGCTTGCGCTGACGCCATCTTTCAACCTCCTCGCTGCACGGTTGGCGTGCTGTGCCTGACCGCTGGCTTGCGTTACCACCAAGCGTCATACATCGGTTTGTGGATGGCGATGCCGTAAACGCTCCATGCGCAAGCGACGGTCCCTTCGCCCAAAATCAGCCCGACGAAAAAGGGCGTCATCGCTTGCACTGCGCGTGCCCCAGAATAGCGCAACAGCAACCATTTTGCGACGGAACTGAGCAGCAGGCAGAGCCAGTAGTAGTCAACAGCGAAACTCGTGCCCAACAAGTAACCCAACGGGTGCAAGCCCCACCAAGGCAAGCGGTGATAAAGGGCGTTGAGTGCGGCAGTGACTGCAAATCCGCCCGCCACAAACGACCGCGCCCAACGGTCGGGCGGTGTCGGGTTGGCGACCCAAGATGCCAAGCGGTTGAAAGTGTCCTGTCCGACCCAAACGACTTCGCCGATGCGCGTCGCCGCACCATCCCGGTAAAACAGGGGCGGGTAAAGCACAAAACACCCGACAACGCTCAACACCGCCATCGCCACCATCAACCCCGCGGCACGACGAAACGACACATTTGCCCATTCGCTCAACCGCCAACCTTCCATGATGACGGGGGCAGCGTGGTTGCGGTTCAGCCGGTTGAACCAGAAAAACAGCGCCAGCGCCGTCAACTCGCGGGGGCGAAACGAGCGTGTGCCCCACGACGCCAGCAGCAAATCTTGCGGGTTGGCGTAAAGCAGCGAATGGGAGGGCGGTCCCGCCTCCACCCGCAACCGCGTGACAGTCAAGGCGATGAGAAAATGCACCAGCCAAAAGGCTGCTGCTGTGTTCGGGCGCATCCCAACTTGAACAGCGATGCCCCAGCAAAGCAACGCAGCGACGGCAAAGAGGGTCGCGGTCGTCATCGGCTGCAGCGGGGCGTTTGTGGATTGCCCAAAAGCGCGCAAGGCATGGCGGCTGCGCCACAGGGTTAGCGCAGCGATGCCCAACGCTGCCCCAGCGGCTTGCTCGTTCTCGTAAGGGAAACGGGGCAAAAAAGTCAAGCCCCACCACGCCCCGACGATGCGTTGCGCTTTCCGCAACAGGTAGAAAAACCACGCCGAAGCGCACGAGTCCAACGGCATCAAGTAACCGTAGCCAATGATGAACGGGTAAAACGCCAACGGTGTGGAGCCAATGGCGTTGAAAGGCGGTTCGGTCAAATACCACAGCAAATCGCGGTCACGCGCCCGCACCCGTAAAAAGGGCACTTGTGGGTAGAGCCAATTCAGGTGATTGACCATGTCCACGAACGCCGCAAGGGCAAAACCGCACCAAAACGCCGGCGTGCGCCAGTGCAACCGTCCGTCAATGATGTCCATCGGCAACCGCAAGACAGGAAACGCCAACCGTTCCTCGTGTGCCCAGCGCCGATAAAACGGAACGGTGAGCGCTAAGTAGGCAACGGACAACAGGGTCAGCAGCATCGTCCAATGCACCGTCGGTGTGAGCCAAAAACGCCAAAAACCTTGCCCGTAAAACGCCGCACCGCCCAAGTAAAAGTGGCGCACGGCGGATTTTTCGGTGACGACCCAACCGTCGGGCAAAAAAGGGAAAAAGAGCGCGCGCCAGCGGTTGGCAGGATTTTCAAACCACGCCGCAGCGGGAATGACGCCGAGCAAACTGACCATCCCATCGTGCCCAATAAACACGCTTTGCACCGTCAGCGCCAAAAAGACGAGCCCTAACTCGCCGGCACTGAGCGCCAACGCAGGTGCCGCCCGTTGTAGCCCGCGATTGACTATCGCCAGCGCCGATAGCAGCATCAAAGCGTTCATCGGCAACGAAAGGGTCGTCATGTGGAGCGCGTGCCACAACCCTTCAGTGACACCGACCCAGTAGAGGTTGAGGGGCAAAAGCAAGATGCCGATGGCTACCGCCCGCCATGACCAAAACGGACGCGCGGTCGGCACGACGATTTTGCGGGGCGCTGCCGCGACGGTCTCGTCCAATTCGCGCATGCTCGCCCCTCCTGCTGCACAGGTGCCGCTGCGCTTCCATTGTAGCCAAGCAGCGCCGCAAAAAGCAATATCAGAGCGGACATGCCCGCTCTAGCGTTGAAGACGATGCACCCACTCATTAACCCTCCCTCATGACCTAGCGGGGACGAGGTCTGCTTCCCGTTCTGCAGGCACTTCTTCCAGTTCTTCGTCGCTGGGCTTTGTTGAATTTTTCTTTTTCGGCAGTTCCTCGGAGGGCATGTCAAGAGACGCACCGTTTTTCGGCGGCTCAGGAGAGCCGCCCTCCGAGAGTGTGTCCTTCGGAGGGCGCATCTCCTGATGCGCCGTTTTTCAGCGGCTCAAGAGAGCCGCCCTCCGAGAGTGCGTCGTTCGGAGGGCGCATCTCCTGATGCGCTGCTCTTTCTTCGGCGGCTCAGGAGAGCCGCCCTCCGAGAGTGCGTCGTTCGGAGAGCGCATCTCCTGATGCGCCGCTCTTTCTTCGGCGGCTCAGGAGAGCCGCCCTCCGAGAGTGCGTCGTTCGGAGGGCGCATCTCCTGATGCGCTGCTCTTTCTTCGGCGGCTCAGGAGAGCCGCCCTCCGAGAGTGCGTCGTTCGGAGGGCGCATCTCCTGATGCGCTGCTCTTTCTTCGGCGGCTCAGGAGAGCCGCCCTCCGAGAGTGCGTCGTTCGGAGGGCGCATCTCCTGATGCGCTGCTCTTTCTTCGGCGGCTCAGGAGAGCCGCCCTCCGAGAGTGCGTCGTTCGGAGGGCGCATCTCCTGATGCGCTGCTCTTTCTTCGGCGGCTCAGGAGAGCCGCCCTCCGATTATTCAACACAGCACACCGCTGACAAACACTTGCTCTTCAGCGGCTTGGGTTCGCTCTTTACCCTCCAGCCACTCCCAGCAATCACACACACCAGCACATTGTCAACGCTCTCGGCAGCGACCGGGTGACAGCCATCCGCAACCTTAGCGCGGCGTCAATGGGGACGAAAGAGGGTGCGCTGCTCGGTGATGACGACATCAACGGCGACATCGTTGGGCGTCGTCGGGATACGGGGCACGATTTGCGCTTCCAACGCGATGGCGATTTTGAGGGTGTTGGGAGGTAGCGTTTTCAAAAAGCGGTCATAGTAGCCCAACCCGCGTCCCAACCGATTGCCACATTCATCAAACGCTCGTCCGGGCACGACGATGAGCGGCAACTCTTGCGGCGTCACCGACGGGCAGGCAGGTTTGGGTTCCCAGATGCCGAAGGCACCCTGTTGCAAGTCCGTTTCCAAGCGGGTGACGCGACGGAATTCCAAGCGGCGTTCGGGCACGATGGTGCACGGCAAAGCGACGGACAACCCCCGCGCCTGCCACCAACGGATGAGCGGAACGATGTCCACTTCTTCGGGCGTCGGCATGTAGAACGCGGCGAGGTCTGCCTCTACCGTCAGCAGAAATGCCCGCGCCCGCTGCAACGCCAACTGCGTCCGCCGCACCCGCTCATCGTGCGGCAGCGCCCGCAAACGCTCCTGCACCATGCGCCGCAGTTCCTCTTTGGTCATCACCGTGCACCGCTTTCAGTGTGGCACGCGGGCGTTATAATTGCCCGTGCCCTCTTGAACACGCAAACCTGTTAGCGTTAGGGGTGACAGGTTAATGGCGAAATCGTTGCAGGGACGCACTTACCGTCCCAACAAGCGCAAGCGCAAAAAGACGCACGGGTTTCTGGCGCGCATGGCGACGAAAGCAGGACGCAATGTTTTGAAGCGGCGGCGGTTGAAAGGACGATGGCGCTTGACCGTGTGACAATGCCGTCGGGACCCAAAGGCGCTAACCGCTTCCCGCGCGCCGAGCGGTTGCGGCGCCAAAAGGACATTGAAGCGTGCTTGCGGTTCGGCAAACGCTACCGCCATTCGCTGCTGACACTTTATGTCCTTTGGCATGGCAGGCAGGGTGTGCGGCGTATCGCTTTCGCGGTCGGGCGTAAGGTCGCCCGGAAAGCGACCCAGCGCAACCGCATCAAGCGGTGGCTCCGAGAAGCCTATCGGACGAAACGCTGGGCGATGGCGGACGGCGTGGACCTGTTTGTGGTGGCACACCCCGTATGCGCTGCGGCAAACTTTCCGGCGGTTGACGCTGCCTTGACGGAGGTGCTGATGCAGGCGCAAGTGTTGCAGGTGGCAACCGACGCACCGTCAACTTTGGGGCGAACGCCGCTGTGAGCGCGGTTTGGCAGGCTGAACTGGCAGAAAGTGGAAGACAATCGGCACAAGCAGGTGGCGACAGTGGCATATGACTCACATGACCGTTCCCGAAGGACGCCTTGAGGCGGGCGATGCCCAAAAAGCGCAGCCGTCAATGACGCCAGCAACAACACTCGCCAGCGACGAGGTAAGACGACCATGCTGACGACGACGATACTTTGGCTGTTGCGGTTTTACAAGCGGTGCGTTTCACCGCTGTTACCGTCGGCTTGTCGGTTCACGCCGACTTGTAGTGAATATGCGATGCAAGCCATTGAGCGGTTCGGGGTTTGGCGGGGGAGTTGGTTAGCGTTGCGGCGTTTACTGCGGTGCCATCCCTTCCACCCCGGCGGTTACGATCCTGTGCCCGACCAACTGCCCTCGCGGCGCACAGCGCGGGTTTGGGCTACCCTCTTGGTAGTGCTTATGACGCTGCAAGTCAGTTGGGCGCTCAGTGATTGGTCAACGGCGTCGTTGAGGGAGTTGCTCACGCCGCCTGTTTCCACCCGGCAAGCCAGCGGGGAATGGACGCGCCTGCAAGCCGCCCTCGCCGACAACCCGCCCAAAGACGAATTGTTGCTCCTCCGCTGGAAGTTGCGCGAAGGGGTTTTGCTGGGGCGTTTGAACCGCACCGAGGAAGCCCTCACTGCATTGACCGACGCCATGCATACTTATGAACGCTGGCTGCGCCAGCATCGCAACGCGCTCCTGCCTCTAACAGTAAAGGAACTAGCGATTGCAGCAGCCTATCACAAGGCGCAACTCGTCGCTCGGCAGGAAGGGACGGAAAGCCGCAACGCAGTCAAGGCATTGGAGCAAGTGGAGCATTTGCTTAAAGCGGACGAAGGGATGAGCGGTTACGGTCCGCCCCGACGGGATGTGCCTTTGTGGGCATGGGATGAAAAGCAGAAAACGCTGCGCCGTTACCCCAGCGCCTACGCTGTCGTCAGCGAACAGTTGGACGCCATTTACCGCAAGGGCTTGAACTACCAACTTTTTGATGCGCTGGTGCGGTTGTGCGGCGGTGACCCCAATTACAGTTACGGCTTGGCGGTCATCCTGCTGGCGCTTTTGTTGCGGGTGTTGCTGCATCCGCTCAACCGCAAAGCGATGCGGAGCATGTGGCGCATGCAGGAGTTGCAGCCATTGATGGCGGACTTGCAAGAGCGCTACCGCGACAACCCCAAGCGGCTCAACGAGGAGATGCTCCGCTTATACAAAGAGCACGGCATCAATCCGTTAGGCGGCTGTTTGCCCATGCTTTTGCAGTTGCCCGTTCTCATTTGGGTCTATTACGGCGTGCAGCACTATCGCTTTCAATTTGCCAAAGCCAGTTTCTTGTGGGTGCGCAACCTCGCCCAACCAGACTATGTGCTGTTTGCCATTTACCTCATCAGTTTCGTCGCATCGTCGCTACTCATGACGCCGACGGCGACTGCTGACCCGCAGCAGCGCCAGCAGCAAATTTTCATGAACTTAATGTTCGTCGGGATGTTCGCCCTGTTTTTCCACAACTTTCCCGCTGCCTTCATCCTTTACTGGCTATCGTTTCAGGTGTTCTACATGGTGGAGAGCCTTTACCTGAAGCGGTTGCACCAACGGGAGATGGCGCCCGTGCGGGAAGTGCCTCCCGACGGGGCAGAGAAGCAGAAACCGACAAAAGTCAAAACGCCCAAGAAGGCATGATGGAGGGGAAGTTTGCGATGCGTTCGGTGGAAGTGATGGGCAAATCGGTAGAAGACGCCGTCCAACAAGCCCTGCAGCAATTGGGTGTGACGCGCGAGCAGGTGGACATTGAAATTCTCAGTCAAGGCACAGCGGGCATCTTCGGCGTCGGCGGCGAACCCGCTCGGGTGCGCGTGACCGTTAAGGATTCGCCCGCCGCCTTTATCAAGGCGTTGCTGACCGCCATCGTGCAAGCTGCTGGCTGGGATGTGACGGTGCAGGAGCCAGAAGACCGAGAAGGCGAAATTTACATCAACATGGAAGGCAGCGATGTCGGGTTGATCGTCGGCAAACACGGCAGTCACTTGGAAGCGCTGCAACTGTTGGTCAACGCTGCCGTCGCCCGCAAATGGTCCAACCCTGTCCGCGTCGTGTTGGACGCCGGCAAGTATCGCGAACGCCGTCGGGCTGCCATCGTCCAACTGGCGCTCAACGCCGCTGAGCGCGCCCGCACGCAAAAGCGCCCCGTTCGCTTGCGCTACCTCACCGCCAGCGAGCGCCGCATCGTCCACCTCACGCTGCAAAGTGACCCGACGGTGTTCACCATCAGCGAGGGGGAAGGGGCTGACCGTGTCGTTATCGTTGCCCCTATAGAGTTGCGACAGCGCCTGTTGCGCCCGAACCGTTCCCGGTTGCCCGGACGCCCCTCCTCACGCACGCCGTCGCAGTCCGAAGAAGGCGCGACGCCCTCAGGTGACAACGCCCAATGACTGTCGCGGTGAAAATCTGCGGGCTCACGCGGCGCGACGATGTGTCCGCTGCTTGCGCGGCGGGGGCGGATTTCTGCGGCGTCGTCGTAGAAGTGCCGTCATCGCCCCGCAGCGTTCCCCGCGACCATGCACGCCAACTTTTCGCTGTTATGACTGTCCCGCCCGTTTTGGTCACCAAGGGCAAATCCCTCAACGAGTTGCTGGAACTGGCGCGCAATTTGAACCCTGCCGTCGTGCAGTTGCACGGCGACGAACCGCCCGAGTGTATTGCAGCCCTCAAACACCGGTTACCCTGCACCGTTTGGAAGGCACTGCCCTTGCCTGTTACGCCTTCCGACGCACACCTTGACGCGCTGTTGCGAAGCGCCCACGCCTTTTTGGGTGCAGGTGTGGACGCGTTTGTGCTGGACGCCGCGACTCCGCAGGGATTTGGTGGGCAGGGTATTTGCCCATCGTGGGAATTGGCTACCGAACTTGTGCACCGCGTGGAAGCGCCCTGCTTTTTGGCGGGAGGGTTAACACCCGACAATGTCGCCTCTGCGATCGCTGTCGTTCGCCCGTTCGGTGTGGATGTGTCCAGCGGCGTGGAAGTGACGGCAGGCATCAAAGACCCCGAAAAAATCCGCCAGTTCTGCCGACGGGCAAAAGGTGGGAAGGCATGACTGCCGATGCACCCTTTCGTCTCCGTCATCGTCGTCACCTACAACGCTGCAGCGGTCATCGCCGATTGCTTGCGCAGCGTTGAACGCGCTGGCACGCACGCAGGCGTCCGCTGGGAAACGATCGTCGTGGACAACGCGTCAACGGACGGGACGGCAGCCATCGTCCGGCAACTTGGCGACGGGCATTTGATTTGCCACGCCGAAAATCGGGGATTCGCAGCGGGCGTCAACGCGGGCGCTCAAGTGGCACGCGGTGATTGGTTGCTGGTGCTCAACCCCGATTGCGAATTGGACGCGCAAGCCCTCGCGGCGTTTTGCACCTTCATTCAATCGCCCGCAGCCCATCATCCTCCCGTCGCAGTCGTCGGCTTTCAACTGCTGCACCCTGACGGGCAATTGCAACCGTCGGGGCGGCGGTTCCCGACAACGGGCGAATTCGTGTTGGCAGCGTTGGGTTGGCATCGCGTCGTGAATGCCCGCTGGTTCGCAGGACGCGATTTCACGCGGGTGCAAGATGTGGACGAAGTTTCAGGCGCTGCCTTCGCCGTCCGTCGCGACGCTTTCGCACAAGTCGGAGGCATGGACGACGGTTTTTTCCTGTTTTTTGAGGAGTTGGACTTGTGCCGTCGGTTGAAATCAGCGGGCTGGCGCATCGTCTACTTGCCGACGGCAAAGGTGCGCCACCGTTGGGGGGCGTCGGTCAGCCAGGTGCCCGCATTGGCGCGGTTGGCGCAACAGCACAGCGCCCTGCGTTACTTTCGCAAACATCACGGGTGCGCGGCAGCGATGGCGGTGCGGATGGCATTGCTGCTGCAACAATTCGCCCGCTTTTTGCGGCGCCCACAACGGTGGCATCTTATCAGTTTCGCCTTGCTGCTTTCACCACAAAAGCCCTTCGCGGTTTGGCGCACCCGTTTGTGCGGTTAGCGATCCATCTGTTTGAGTTGAATGTTTCCCCTCAGCAATGCTTCGGAGGGCGCATCTCCCGATGCGCCGCTCTTTCTTCGGCAGCTCAGGAGAGCCGCCCTCCGAATGTCTCGGAGGGCGCGTCTCTGACGCACCGCTTTTCGGCGGCTCAGGAGAGCCGCCCTCCGAATGTCTCGGAGGGCGCATCTCCCGATGCGCCGCTTGCTTTTCGGCGGCTCAGGAGAGCCGCCCTCCGAACAAAACAATTTTTGTGGGCTGTTTTGGCTCGGTGATGAGGCGATGGAGGCTGCCTGATAGCAACCCCTTCCTGACAGCACGACTGATAGCGGTTTGATACCCACATGGTTTGCCGAAATCGTTGCGGTCGGCGCCGGAACCCGTCGGTGACCTTGGGTTATCTACCCACCATCTCACACCGCCTTACATCTGAGGGCAACACGCTTCGCCACGGTTAAGTGCGCCGCTGACCGACAGCGCTTTCGCTGCCGTCGTGGGGTGCCGCCCTCTCGGTTGTGGGTGATGTTACCGTTTCGCGTGCCTGCGTTTTGGTTCGTCAGTTACCAAGCGGTGCACGGTCACTTGTGCAAACTGCGCCGAACGGGCGCACTGTGGCAGCGGCTCATCGCGCCTTTACCCAACTGGCGCAACGCCTCGCGGGCGACTTCGCGGTCATCAAAATGGTGCTTGTCTGTCCCGACGATTTGGTAAGTCTCATGCCCTTTGCCTGCGATAAGCACGAAATCGCCCGCACGCGCCATTTGGATGGCGTCAAAGATGGCTTGGCGCCGGTCAGGCTGGACATGGTAGCGGGCGCCGTCCGCAACGCCCGCAACGATTTGCTCAATGATTTTCAGCGGGTCCTCGGTGCGGGGGTTGTCGGAAGTGATGATGGCGTGATCAGCAAGTTGGGTCGCGATGCGTCCCATCACAGGGCGCTTGTGCGGGTCACGGTCACCCCCGCACCCGAACACGACGATCACGCGCCCCTTGGCGACTTCCCGCACTGTCCGCAACACTTTCTCCAATGCGTCGGGCGTGTGAGCGTAATCAACGGCGACCGTGAAGGGCTGCCCTTCGTCCACTAGCTCCAACCGCCCCGCTGGTGGCGCAAAGCGCGGCAGGGCATCTGTTATCGCATCCCACGCCACACCGAAATGCCGTGCGACAGCGATCGCCGCCAACGCGTTGGCGACATTGAACCGCCCCAACAACCGCATGCGGACGGGATGCGGAGCATTGGGCGCGGCACGAACGACGACGGTGAACTGCGTGCCCGATGCGGACAGACACAAATCAACGGCGCGGTAATCGGTGTCGTCAGCAAACCCGTAAGTCGTCACGGGTGCAGGTGTCATCGCGATGAGCCGTTGACCGTAAGGGTCATCGGCGTTGATGAAGGCGTGAAAGGTTTTGCCTGACGCCAACGCAGCATGGGCGTAATCGGTGAACAGACGGGCTTTGGCGGCGAAGTAGTTTTCCATGTCGCCGTGAAAGTCCAGATGGTCGTGGGACAGGTTGGTGAAGACGGCAGCGTCAAACAGGCAACCGTCGGAGCGCTTTTGCGCCAACGCGTGCGACGAGACTTCCATAACGATGAAACGGGCGCCGCCGTCCCGCAGCCATGCCAGCCGGCGCACAAGTTCGGGCGCGTCGGGCGTCGTCTGCTCCAACTCATGCCACTCCTCGCGCCATTTGAGACCGACCGTGCCCACAGTCGCTGCCACTTCACCAAACGCAGTGTTGAGCAGATGGGCAATGAGGTGTGTCGTGGTCGTTTTGCCATTGGTGCCTGTGACGCCGATGAGCGTCAGCGTTTTCGTCGGTTCGCCATAAAAGCGATGGCACAGCAACGCCAGCGCGCGCCAAGAGTCGGGCACGAGCACCAGCGGTTTGCCGTTCGTCGGTACTTCCCGCTCTGCGACGACAGCGGTAGCGCCCCGCTGTAGCGCGTCGGCGACAAAATTGTGCCCATCTGTGTGCAAGCCTTTTAAGCAAACGAACAACGCCCCCTCCGCCACCTTGCGCGAATCGTGCACGATAGCAGTGATGTCCGCATCGTCGCCTTTTAAATGCGCTTCGGGCAACGCAGCGATCAATTCCCGCAGCCGCATCAGCGATCACCCCGCACCTTCACAGCCAAACGAGCGTGACGGTTTCTCGGGCAGGCAATTTTGCCGCCGCGATGGCGGTCACGACGGCGGAGAGTGCCCCGAAACGCACGGGCTTTTGCAACCCCGTAGCGGGCAGCGTGAGCCCTGCCCGCGCTAAAAAGGTCTGCAAAGCGCGCAACGTTTGCGGGCGCTGACGCAGCGTCGTCACCAACTCTTGCGCCGCTCGTCGCCAATCGCCCTGCCGCACTGCCGTTGCGACGGGCAGCAATGGCGTTAAGTGGGGCAGCAGGTCGTCCATCGCTACCTGTAAATCGGGCGCCAGCGCCGTCCCGGCGACAGCACGGCTGACCAAATCGGCGACCAGTGCGATGTCGGCTTTGGGAGTTCGCTCCGCTGCCACCTGCAGGTGTGCACCGGGCGCCAACGCTACCCAGCCCAGATAGCGGTTGCCGTTCGGTCCCAACAGGAACACATTGGGCAACACCGCTTTACTCATACCCTTCGGGTGCAGGCGGATTTCATACCAGCCCGGCGTGCGGTTTTGCACCGTCACGGCGCCCAGCGCCACGCTGTCTGTCGCTTGCACTTCCTGCCAATGTATGGCGACCACGCGTGAACGGTCGGGCACTTGTCGCCCCTGCCGCTTCGTCCAACTCACTGTCAGCAAGAAGCGGGTCGGCGTGATACCTTTGACGACAACCACTGCATCAGCCGCTTGCTTCTGAGCCGGCACGACGACGCGTTCCGGTTGCAATGCGGCGCTGACCGACTTCAAGGGCGTTTTTGCCAGCGACATTTCAGGCGGCAGCAAGATGAACACATCGGCGTCACCGTCCAGCGGGACGAGCGTGACGAACCCGCGCTGCCCGCTCGGCACGGGCAGCCGGTAGCGCTGCAGTTCACCCCCTTGCACCCGCGCCAATACAGGGTTCTCAGGGACCAGAGCGATGTTGTCGCCCCATGCCCACTGCCCGATCAATAGCAGCAAGAGTCCGCAAACGCTTCGCATCGTCTTTCCCTCCCTCTCACTGCACCGTTTCGTCAGGCGGCATGCCCAGCGCTTCGTAGAGGCGGCGCCGGGCGGCTTTGTCAGCGTCCAACTCCTTGCGCGCCCAGCGGGCGACTTCCGCCGCTGCGGCGCGGGGCACGACGATGACGCCGTCGTCGTCAGCGACCACAATATCGCCGGGGCACACCTTGACCCCACCACAGTGAATGGGTTCGTTCATGCCCGCAAACTCCAATCGCCCGATGACGGTCGTGCGGGCAATGTGGCGTGTCCAGACAGGGCAGCGCTGCCTTTCTATCTCGGAAGTGTCGCGGCACCCGCCGTCCAACACGACCCCGACGATGCCTGCCTTTCGGGCTGCCAGCGCCACTTGCGAGCCCCAAAAGCCGACTTCCAGCCCACTCAAATCGGCGACCAGCACTGTGCCCGGCTGGGCGACTTGCAGGAAAGGGTAGGGGCATTTTTCCGCGTACCAACGGCGGGCATATTCGGCATAGTCTTGAGGCGGCATTGTCGGCACCGTCTCATTCGTTGGCACATAGCGCACCGTCAGCGCCACGCCGCTAATGCGGGCACCGCGCCACACGGGTCGGATCGCACGGTCCATCAACCCGACATCGCGCAACCCGACGGCATCCATCCCGTCCGAAACGTCCGCTACCCGCAACCCCTCAAACAAGCGCACCAGTTCGTCCATCGGACACCACCCCCGCATCAAAAAGGCATGGCAACCGACACCGCTGTAAGTTTTAGGGCATCGCGCCGCGATAAGCCACTTGGTCGGCAAACGCCATACTTTTGGGTCGGGATGCATCATGGCGAAGCACATCATCGTCGGCACAGCAGGACATGTGGATCACGGCAAAACGACGCTCATTCGGGCGCTAACAGGTATGGAAACGGACCGCCATCCCGAAGAACGGGAACGGGGCATGTCCATAGACTTGGGTTTTGCCCACCTGACCTTGCCCAGCGGCATCGTGGCGGGACTCGTGGATGTTCCAGGGCATGAGCGGTTCGTGCACAACATGCTGGCAGGCGCGGCGGAGATGGACATGGTGCTGCTGGTCGTCGCTGCCGACGAAGGTGTCATGCCCCAAACCGTTGAGCACTTGGAAATCCTGCAACTGCTCCACGGTAAACGCGGGCTTATCGTCCTGACCAAGTGCGACCTTGTGGACGACGAATGGTTGGAGCTGGTCAAAGACGATGTGCAGGCGAAAGTCAAAGGGACCTTTTTGGACGGTGCCCCCATCGTCGCTGTCTCAGCGGTGACAGGGGAAGGGTTGAACGAACTTCTTGCCGCGATGGACGCCATCGCACAGGAAGTGCCGCCAAAAGATGTAAGTCGCCCTTTCCGCTTGCCGATTGACGACGCCTTTGTTAAAGCAGGGTTCGGCACGATCGTGCGGGGCGCTGTCTTTTCAGGCGCGGTGCGGGTTGGCGACGAAGTGGAAATTGCCCCCAAAGGGTTGGTCAGCCGTGTGCGGTCGCTGCACGCTTACGGCAACCCTGTCGAAGTCGCCGTTGCAGGACAACGGGCGGCGATGAACTTGAGCGGGATTGAACGGGAAGGCATAGAACGGGGCGATGTCGTGGTGCATCCCGACACTTTGCTGGCGACACAGCGGTTGGATGTCCAAGTGCAACTGCTGGCTTCAGCGCCCCGTCCGCTGAAAGACGGTGCTCCCCTTCGCTTCTATATCGGCACCGCCGAACGCATCGGGCGTGTCTTCTTCTTTGACCGCAACGAACTGCAACCGGGCGAAACGACTTTCGCCGAACTCCGCTTAGATAAGCCCGTCGCATGCGCGTGGGGCGACCTGTTTGTCATCCGCAGTTATTCGCCGATGGTCACGATTGGCGGGGGCAAGGTCATAGACCCCTATCCGCGCCAGCGGCGCCGCCGCAAAGTCCCTGCCGAAGCGGGGCAGGCAGCGCAAAAAGCCCGCAGCGAAACGGAGTTCGTCACCGCATGGCTGCACGAGCGCCCCGACGGTGTCCCGCTGAAGGACATCGCCCGACGCCTCTTCGTGTCGCCTGAACGGGCGCGGCAGATCGCCGATTCCTTGTTGCAAAGCGGTGTTGCCTTCGCGGTAGACAGGCAAACTTTGCTGCTCCGCGACCAAGTGGAGCGATGGCGCACCGCTATCGTCACCACGCTCCAACGCTTCCACGCTGAACGCCCGCTGAGGCGGGGTCTGAGCAAAGAAGCGCTGCGCAGTGCTGTCGCACCCGAACTGTCGCCGCCGCTGTTTGAAGCGCTGCTACAGCACTTTGAGCAGGACGGCACCGTCGTCATAGACCGAGAAGTTGTGCGGTTGCCCCACCATGCAGTCCACCTGACAGACGAGTGGCGTCAATGGGCGGAACGCATGGAACGGCGGGCGAAAGACGCCGGCTTTTCACCGCCCGATTTGGACGAGTTGCTTGCGGAGTTCCCTGACCGTGAGCAGGCGATGGATGTGCTGACGCTGCTCATAGAGCAAGGACAGTTGCTGCGGGTCGCCGAGTTCATCGTCCATCCCGCAACGATTGAGCGGGCAAAAGCGATCGCCCAGCAGTTGTGCGAGCAACACGGCAGCTTCACAGCGTCGCAATTTCGTGAGGCAGCGCAAACGACCCGCAAGTATGCCGTCCCGCTGCTGGAGTTTTTAGACCATTTGGGTGTCACAGTGCGGCGGGGCGATGTCCGCATGTTGCGAAAGGGGTGATACGCCGTGCGGCGCATCGGCGTGTTGACCAGCGGGGGCGATGCGCCGGGCATGAACGCATGCGTTCGCGCTGTCGTGCGGACAGCCCTCGCAAAGGGCGTGGAAGTTGTCGGCATTTTGCGCGGCTACGCTGGATTGGTGCGAGGCGAGTGGCGCCCGATGGACATGCGGAGCGTCTCGGGTATCATGCACTTGGGTGGGACAATTCTGAAGAGTTCCCGCTGCCCCGAATTCTTCACGCCTGAGGGACGCGCCCAAGCCGCTGCGCAAGTGCGTAAAGCGGGCATCGATGGGTTGATTGCCATCGGTGGCAACGGGACATCCACCGGCGCCCACCTCTTCTGGCAGGAGCAACGCATCCCGATCTTGGTTTGTGCGTCCACAATTGACAACGACCTTTACGGCAGCGACTTCACCATCGGCTTTGACACAGCAGTGACGACAGCGGTGCGCGCCATTGACCAAATCAAGGACACAGCAGCAGCCCACGAGCGCATCTTTTTCGTGGAAGTGATGGGACGGCATCGGGGCTTTCTGGCGCTTTACGCAGGGCTGGCAGGCGGTTGCGAAGAAATCCTCATCCCCGAGTCGCCGACGGACATTGACGCTGTTTGCCAGCGATTGATGGAAGGGCGAAAACATGGAAAAACCTCCAGTATCGTCGTCGTTGCGGAAGGCGACGAAGCGGGCGGGGCGTTCGCCATCGCCGAGCAAGTGCGACAACGAACGGGTTTGGATGTGCGGGTCACAGTGTTGGGGCACATCCAACGGGGCGGTTCGCCCACAGCCCGCGACCGAATCTTGGCGAGCCGCTTGGGCAACGCTGCCGTTGAGTTCCTGCTGCAAGGCGAAACGGATAAATTGGTCGGCGAAGTGAAAAGCGACATCGTGCTGACGCCGCTGGAAGATGCCGTCACCAAACCCAAACCGATAGACAGCACCCTTTACGCGTTAGCCTATCTGCTGGGACAATGAGTGAAACGGTAAAGGTGAACAAGCGTCCGAATCCCAGCCTGCCAATTGCCGCTGCGCCAATTGAGTCAATGTGTTCGTGTCTCGGTCCACTGAGCGGTTGAACAAATCTTGAGCGGCATTTGCTACGCTCTTCTAAATGCCTTTGGGGCAATCGTCAATGAAAGACGCTACTTTAAGCGCTCCCACAATTCGGGCGGAAGTGGGCGGAAAATTTCGTCTTCCCGTTGGATGCTCTTCAAGGCTTCGTTGAACCTTTGCCATCGCCGCCATGCGATCCAAAGGAGGACAGGCACACATGTCCAAAGTGCTACCTTGAGCCACCACTGCTGTAACCCCAAAATCGGAACCCAAAGCAGCGCCAACGCAACGAAGATTACTGCCGTCTCAATCCATTCCACTTTGCTCATCGCTTTTTCATCTCCTTCGCGTCCTTGCGGGACGCTGTCGCAATTGTAACACAAAAACCCTAAAAACGATGCAAAGAATCCTCACGCTATATTGGGAAGGGTGATCAGAGGGCAACTCTCCTAAGCCGATAAAAAACCGCGTGAGAGAACAAATTGCTTCTCGGAGGGCTGCTCTCCTGAGCAGCCGAAGAAAAAATCAGCGTGGAAAAATTATCACTCCTCGGAGGGTGGCTTTCCTGAGCCCCCGAAGAAAAATCGGTGCGTCAGGAGACGCACCCTCCGAACGACACGAAAAAATTTGTCAATCGGAGGGCTGCTCCCCCGAGCAGCCGATCGGCGCTTCAGAGAATCGCCCTCTGAAAGACGTTGAAAAAATTGGCGTGAAAAGGGATACATCGGAAGGAACAACTCTAGCTGCGACGAACTGAAGAATTTTTCAGAGGGCGAACCTCTGGTGAGTCGGAATTTTTTGCCGACATCCGACCTACCAATTTGCTGACTTGCCGATTTACTGACCTGCCGGATTACCGACCTACTGAATTCCGTCCCCGTTCCTCGCCCTGCGTCCCTCGTCCCATCTACAGGAAATTACGGCTCGGCATCATGCAGGCGCACGACCCTCCAATGGAAGGGAAATCAACAAAGCAAAGTCCTACGCTTCAGTCCTCAAACCAAGCAGGGACAACGACAGAACATGAACTTGCGACGGTGTCAAGGAGCTAACTGTCGGTGCGAAGTTGTGTCGCAACGCCGAATTTTCCCAGTGCACCGTCAGTAGGTGTTGATTTATTTGCGAGGGCGCGCTAAATGAATAACACTTAGATTGGGATGGTTAACCGAGAGCCGATAACTGTCCTTGAAGGAGAAGCCCGCTAAAACTACCACGTGGAGATTCGTTTGCGCAAAATTTTTTCTTAGTGCGCCAGTAGCTCAGTCGGCAGAGCACCGGACTTTTAATCCGGGGGTCGCAGGTTCGATTCCTGCCCGGCGCACCACCTTTCATTTTTCCCTCCTTTACATCGGCTGAATACCATGACATGTTCATGAGTGATTGCTCATACACTCATAAGGAGAGTGATGGCTACTGTGAAGGAAATTGTCAAGGTGCTCAAGGCACTCGCCGATGAAACCCGACTTAGGGTGCTGAAAGTTCTGATGCAAAGTGAGTTTTGCGTTTGCGAACTTGTGGATGCGCTGGAAGTGAACCAGTCCAACCTTTCCCGCCACCTCGCCGTCTTGAAAAACGCTGGGCTCGTTAGTGACCGCAAAGAGGGACTCTGGGTTTATTACACCGTCGCCAAAGATGCCAAGCCACTGGTGAAAAAGTTGCTAACGACTTTCGGCAACTTGGACACACCCCGAACCCGTCTGGATTGGGAAAGGCTGCAGCAAAGGTTGCAAATGAGGGTAGACGGCAAATGCCCCCTCGGCTCAGGCAAACTGCCACCGAGCCGAAGGAAAGAGAGGTGACCAACGATGCTATGGATTCGCTTTTTGCCGTTGGCGGTGTTCGCCCTTGTCATAAGCGCTCATGTCGTTTATGCGTCCCGCACTACTCAGGTGAACCAAAAGGTCATCTGTGTCCTGGACGAGCAAGGCAACTGCGTGGAAGACAAGGTCATACGAACCACTTCCACCGTTCTGTCACGCGATGGATTTAGGCGCTACTTGCAACATCAAGACTACTTCCTCGGTTTCGCTTACGCTTTGGCTTTTGCCTTCGCTGCTTATGCCTTGATGCATTGGCGATACAACCGCAAACGAGCGGTGGCAGGTGCAGCGTTCGGCGTGGGATTAGGTTCGGCACTATGGACGGGCACTTGCTTTTTGGTCGGCTGCTGTGGTTCACCCATGCTGAGCGTTTGGCTGGGTTTGTTTGGGGCAAAAGCGCTGGGATTGACAAAACCTCTGGTAGCACTTGTCACAGCGTTGTCGGTTGGTTGCGGTTTCTTGTGGCTTCGGCGACAAAGTTGCTGCCCTGATTGTTGTCAACGGCAGGAGGTGAAAAGCGATGTCGCAAGATGAAATATTGCGCCAATTGCGAGCGGACTTGAGACAAGCCTTTGACACACCTAAGTGCCGAAAGTGCGGTTGCCTGCGAGATACTCTCCTCGCATTGCGAGACGAAACAGCCAATATCACGGGCGAAGAAGCCGATGCTTTGCGAGCGGACATTGACCAATTCCTCGCAGGCATGGAACCCATCAAGTATGCCTGCTTGGGTTGCGACCCATGTTATCCCGCCGTCGCCGAAAACCGCTTCTACACTGCTGCGGAAGGAGTCTTGCCCTTGACAATAGTTCAACGACCATCGTGCTCCTTTGATGTGCGAACTGACGGCGATTGGCCGATCGTGGCAGGTGAATACTTTGTCCTTGACCGAGAAGGTAGCGTTGCCGTCTCTACCCTTGCCAGCACCGATTTGCCCGAAAAGTTAGCGCAATTGCGTCCACGCGGTTTGGCTATCGTCGGTAAGACGGAAACGGAGAACATCGGCATTGACAAAGTGATCAAGAACATTGTCACGAACCCATGCATCCACACCCTCATCGTTGCTGGTCAAGAGCCCAAAGGGCACATGAGCGGGCAAGCGTTGTTGGCTCTGGCGGAGAACGGCGTAGATGAGCGACAGCGCATTATCGGTGCGAAAGGGAAGCGCCCGTTCCTGCGAAATGTCACGCTGCAAGAGATAGAACATTTTCGCCAACAGGTAACAGTCGTGGATTTGATCGGTTGCGAAGACGCCGAACGCATCGCTGCGGAGGTGGAAGCCCGCGCCCAAGCACGACCTTGTGGTTGTCAAGGGGTTTTAAGGCAAGATGCTATCATGCAGCCAGTGCCTCGCATCCGAGCCCAGCCAACTCAGCGCCCGTTGAAACTGGACAAGGCTGGTTATTTCGTCATCATCCCCCAACCTGACAAGGGCATTATCGTCGTGGAGCATTACGACTACAAAGACCGCTTGCAGCACATCATTGAAGGTGAAGATGCCAAGACGCTGTGCGACACCATTGTTGAGTTAGGTTTGGTAACACAACTTGACCACGCTGCCTATCTTGGTCGCGAACTGATGCGGGCAGAGTTGGCTTTGCGCTTCGGTCTCCCTTTCGTCCAAGATGGTGCTTAGGCGAACGGTGGAAGATAATTTTGTCAAGTCACCACCGTCGGGGCAATATCTGTCGTCTCTAATGCTGTGTCGTTTCCTGCCGTTCCCGTCGCAATTCCTCTGAGCAGCAAATTATCGTTTGGGCTTAGCGTTACAAAAAGCGTTGCACCATTGCAGCGATCGCAGCATCACAGGCACGGAAAGCATGTTCACCGCCACAGTTGGTGGCTGCCAGAAAACC